>JAOZLS010000409.1 GCA_029934705.1 Bacteroidales bacterium
TCTGCATTTATGACAAATCAATATTTAAACAATGATTATGATACAATGTCTGAAAATTTTTCGCCTACACAAACTGAAAAAAAATCAGACTCTGTTTTAAAACCTGAAAATAGTCAAGAGCAAGCTTCTTTTTCTACCGATACAATAAATTTAAAAGAAAAAAGTATAATAGATAATATTATAACATCTTCGGAAAATAAAAAAATAGTTATTACCAATAGTGAAAAAGAAACTGAAGAAAGATTTGTTGAAGATGAGGTTATAATGACTGAAGCTCAACACAATGTAACAGATACAGCAATGTCTTTTACCATTGCAAATGATGATATTGTTGTTGCTGAAAACAAAAAAACAAAAGATAAAATTGTTACTAAAGAAGAAAACGAAGTTGTTATGGCAAATTCTGGAAATAACGACCAATCATTTGAAACTAACGATAGAGAGGCTGAAAAGCAGAAACGAACTTTATTTTCTAACAGAAAAAAAGGTGACATAGCAAGAACTCAACAACCAACTGTAAATGAAGAAATTAGTAACAATGCATCTGGTCAGAATAATGCAATGGTAGCTCGTATGTTATATAATAATGCTTTAAAACTATATAATGAAAAGAAATATACACAAGCAATTCAAAAATTTGACGATTTAATTGTTTTAGAATCTTCATATACCGAAAAAGCTGAATGGTACAAAGCATTATCGCTAATTGAACTTGATAAAAAAGAAGATGCTATTATTATTCTAAATAAAATTATAGAAAAAAAAGGAGCTTTCTCCCAAAAAGCAATAATTAAACTTTCGGAGATTTCTAAATAGATTTTCAAAAATTTAAAATTAAAAAAAACATCATTTTTTCAAGTGTACTTGAAAAAATGATGTTTTTTCGTAAAAATTCAAGTGTACTTGAAAAAAATACACTATATTTGTAAAAAGAAATACTTAAAAAATGAATAATACTTTTGAAAAAATTAGAAAATACAACAATTGGGATGGACAAAATTTTAACATCGGTTTTGAACGGGAAAGCTATCTTCAAAATATTGTAAAGTATATTAACAATAAACTTATAAAAGTTCTTGTAGGACAAAGGCGTGTTGGTAAAAGCTATATATTAAGACAAATAATAAACTTTTTAATTAAACACAATAAAGTAAATCCCAAAAATATTTTCTATCTTAATAAAGAATTTATAGGTTTTGATGAGATAAAAACTGTACAAGACCTTGAAAATTTATTTAACTATTATAAAAACGAACTTAAAATTAAAGGCAAAATCTATATTTTTCTTGATGAAGTCCAAAACATAAAAAGCTGGGAAACCTTTGTCAATTCCTACTCCCAAGATTTTACAAATGAATACGAATTATTTATAACAGGCTCAAATTCTAAGCTTTTATCAGGTGAACTTGCAAGCTTACTATCTGGACGTTATGTTCAATTTGAGATTTACCCTTTTAGTTTTATCGAATATTCTACTTTTAAAAATATCCCCGCAGATAAAAAAAGTTTTTTAACATATATACAAACAGGAGGTTTACCTGAAATACTCAACTTTAGTGATGAAGAAATACAAAGGCACTATATTCAAAGTTTGAGAAGCACCATAATTTTAAGAGATATTGTGCAAAGAAATAAAATTAAAGATATTGATTTACTTGATAATATTTTTAAATTTATTGCAGTTAATATTGGAAATTTAACATCAATAAATAGCATTGTAAAATATTTAAAAAGCCATCAAAAGAAAACAAATTACGAAACACTTTCTGCTTATGTTGGATATTTAAAAGATACATTTATTATACATGAGGCTGAACGCTATAATTTAAGAGGAAAACAAGTTTTGGGAGGAGTTAGAAAATATTATTTGAACGACTTAGCTTTTAAGAATTATCTATTCGGTTTTCTTCCTACAGACATTGGTTATAACCTTGAAAATTTTGTATATATGCAACTAAAACGTATGGGATATAGCGTATCGGTAGGAATAATTAATAATAAAGAAATTGATTTTATTGCACAAAAACCAGAAAAAACAATTTACATACAAGTAGCATATTTATTAACCGACGAAAAAACAATTGAACGTGAATTTGGAAATTTACTTGCAATAAAAGATAATCATGAAAAATTTGTTATATCACTTGACGATGTAAAATTTTCAAATTACGATGGAATTAAACATATTAAACCATGGGAACTAATTTAATTTTCTATTAAGCCTAAAAAAAATGCCCAGCACTTATAGAATACCTTTATCGTAAACTAAAAATAACATCATTTTTTCAAGTACATTTGAAAAAATGATGTTTCTTCTTAAAAATTCAAGTGTAGTTGAAAAAAACTATTCACTTTCCTTTACTCCAATGTTTTGCTTATTAAGTAACTCTCGTGAGTCTTTCAAAAAAACATTTAATTGATTTCTATCTGAATCTCTCATCTTATAATTATTACCAGCTTTATTAAATGGCAAAACATAATGATAACGCAGTTTCCCACTTTTTATAGGTCGGTAAACCCAAATTAATTGATACTCTGGATTTTCGATTTTAAGCTTTTTATTTTTTTCTTTCGTTAAAGTAAACTTTACCATTGTACCTCCATCGCAATAACGCCACTTTCCGTAATTCGACACAAAATTACCTAACGAATATGCTACAAGTACTTCTTTTTCTTCAACTTTATTCGACTTATAAGAGTAATGCTCCATTCTATTAATTACATGCGAATGCGAGCCTATTAAAATATCGGCTCCATTTTCTAAACAAAAATTTGTTAAATCGAGCTGTAACGAATCTGGCTGTCGCTCATACTCTTCGCCCCAGTGCATCATTACAATTATTGCATCGTAATTTTTAGTCGTTGCAGTTTGTAAATCATTTTTTATTGAGTCTTTATCTAAAAAATTTATCATGTTTGGGACTTCATAAAAATTATCGTTTACACCATAGCCGTAATTAAATAAAGCTATTTTAAAACCTTCTTTTTCAATAATCATAGGGTGATTTTTCTTTTTATCGGCATAATCGTAAAAAGTTCCTGTACGTTTTAGTCCGAGCGAATCAACAACTCTAATTGTATTTTCAAAACCTGCCTTATCTCTATCGTAAACATGATTATTGGACATTACCAAATAGTTGATTCCAGCATTTTTAATAGCATTACCCAATGAATTTGGCGAACTGAATTTTGGGTAACCATCATAAGGCGGACCACCAAATGTTACTTCCAAATTTCCTACAACAATATCGGTTTTTTCAAAAATTGGCTTTACATATTTAAACTGACTTGTAAAATCATACTTTTTTGTTGCTGAATTATAAGCAGACTCTATTTGTAAACCATGTTGCATAATATCGCCCAAAAATAAAAGTGAAACCTCTTTTTTTCCTAAACTATCAGCAATTACTTGAGTATTTAACTCTGTTGTATCGCTCAAAATTTGAACACTCTCCTGCCCTTTTGTATTACACGACGAAAAACTAATAATTAAAGTTATATAAAATAAAATTCTATTAAATTTCTTCATAATAAGTTAAACTGTTTTATAAATATATTTTTTTAGATTGAACAAAGAAAATACATTTTTGTTACTAGCCAAAGTCAGACTCTTTTTTTATATTGAATTGATATTTGTGCATAAACTGTAATT
>JAOZLS010000097.1:0-2836 GCA_029934705.1 Bacteroidales bacterium
TTATGGTGCAGGGCGTGATATTAGCTTTGCCGACTGGCAACAATTTGTATTACAATTTTTAAATCAAGGACTTATTGAAATTGCTTATGACAAAAACCACGTTTTAATACTTACCGATGCTAGTAAAGATGTTTTATTTAATGGGAAAAAAATAAAACTTGTTAAACCATCAGAAGTTAAGAAAAAACAAGAAGAAGCCAAAAAAGTAGTTAAGCACGTTAGCAAAACCAAGCAATTAAGAGGCGAGCTTTTTGAACGTTTACGAAAACTCCGAAAAATTATTGCCGACTCTGAAAATGTTCCTCCTTATGTAGTATTTAACGATGCAACACTTGAAGACATGTGCGAATTTAAACCAACTACACATGACGATTTAGCAAAAATATCGGGTGTTGGCGAGCATAAAAACAAGAAATATGGTGGTAACTTTATTAATGAAATAATTAAATTTATTAAAGACAATAAAGAGCATACTTCTAAAATAAAGGGAAGTACATATATTGTAACTTATGAGCTTTTTAAAGAAGGTTTAAGTATTGAAGAAATTGCAAAAAAACGCAAATTACAGCCAACAACAATATTCTCACATCTTGCAAATTCAATGGCAAAAGGTAAAGATATTGACATTCATAAACTAGTTTCCAAAGAAGAAATTACTAAAATTGACAAGGCATTAAAAGAAAATCCAAACTTTGAAGGTCTGAAAGTTATTTTTGAACACCTAAATAGCGAAATTGATTATGGCAAAATAAGATTAGGTATTACATATTTAAAAAACAAATAATAAATTTTGGTTGAAATAGTTGATTTTAAATAAATTCTCCCTTTAATAGGGGAAATTGATTTTATTATCGTTTTATTTATTTCATAAATAATAGGTTTTATTTATTTTTCGTAAGCATTAATTATTTATGCTAAAAATGTAAAATAAAAAAAATGTAAAATGATATTATACCATTTTACATTCTAAATTAAAATTATAAATTTCGCTTTCTAAATACCTGTATAATTTTCAGGAGTAATTGCCTTTAGCTCAGCCTTTATTGAATCATTTACTTCAAGAGAATCAATAAAAGTATTTATTTTTTCTTGAGTCATTTTTTCATTCTTTCGAGTAAGCTCTTTTAGTGCTTCATAAGGATTTGGATAATTTTCGCGTCGTAAAATTGTTTGAATTGCTTCGGCTACAACCGAGTAATTATTTAAAAGATCAGCAGAAACAGCGTCTTCATTTAATTCTAACTTATTAAGACCTTTAATAAGTGAGCCTAACGCAATAATTGTATGCCCAATAGGTACTCCAACATTTCTAGAAACTGTAGAGTCTGTTAAATCTCTTTGTAAACGAGAAACAGGTAATTTGTTTGATAAATGATCAAATATTGCGTTTGCAACTCCTAAATTCCCTTCGGCATTTTCAAAATCTATAGGGTTAACTTTATGTGGCATTGCCGAAGAGCCTACTTCATTCTTATTAATTTTAAGTTTGAAATAATTCATTGAAATATAAGTCCAAATATCTCTACTCATATCAATTAATATAACATTAATTCGTCGTAAAGTGTCAAATAGAGCTGCCATATTATCGTAATGTTCAATTTGCGTAGTAGTTTGCGACCTATCCAAATTTAAAACATGATTTACAAAAGTATTTGCAAACCTTACCCAGTCAATTTTAGGATAAGCAACATAATGAGCATTAAAATTACCTGTTGCACCACCAAATTTTGCCGAAAATGGTATAAGTTGCAATTGCGAAAGTTGTTTTCTTAATCTTTCACTAAAAACTTCAAATTCTTTGCCTAATCTAGTTGGCGAAGCTGGCTGTCCGTGAGTTCGTGCAAGCATAGCTACTTTTTCCCATTTACCTCCTAGTTCAAAAATAATTGACAATAGCTCTTGCATCGTTGGCATATAAACTTTTTTCATAGCATCTTGTAAAGACAAGGGCACAGCCGTGTTATTTATATCTTGCGATGTTAATCCAAAATGTATAAATTCCTTATATTCCGAAAGTCCATTAGTATCAAATTTCCTTTTTAAAAAATATTCTACAGCTTTAACATCGTGGTTTGTAGTATTTTCAATTTCTTTTATTTCTTTAGCTTCTTCAATTGTAAAATTTTCAACAATTTCTCTTAATTTTCTGTACGATTTTTTATCGGCACTTGCTAACTGTGGCAACGGTAATTCGCAAAGCGAAATAAAATATTCAACTTCAACTTTTACTCTATATTTAATTAAAGCAAACTCTGAAAAAAAGCTATCTAAGCTTTCTGTCTTATTTCTATACCTACCATCTATTGGCGAAACTGCTGTTAACTTTTCTAATTTCATCTGTTTCAATATTTAAGTTTTTTTTGCAAAAATATCAAAAATAAAATTGTGCAACAAACCTAATATTTTAATAAAAAAAAATATATTGTATTTTTAAACTAAAATGGTTCGATATATATCAAATAACTTGAAAATTAAAGCCATCTCGCAGACCTAAATTACGATCCTACATCATAAGTAATTCAATGAATTTTGACAAAATAGTATCAAATAGAGTTTTATAAATTTTCAAGATCTTCTTTAGATAAGCCTGTAGCTTTAATTATTGCATCTGTAGGCATTCCAAAGTCTTTCATTTGTTTTGCGCTTTTGTATATTTTATTTAATGCTTCCTCTTTTTGGCGACGTTCCTCTTCCTTTTGGCGACGTTCTTCCTCTTTTTGGCGACGTTCTTCCTCAATTTGTGGTTTTAATTGAGCTTCTAACTGTTTTAATCCATCATAGACGGCTGTATCTATCTCGCTTTCACGAATTCGTTGATATTTTACAAAATTATCGT
>JAOZLS010000097.1:2936-11035 GCA_029934705.1 Bacteroidales bacterium
TTATGAATTTGCGAATTGAAAAAATCATACAACAAACCTAATATTTTAATAAATTCAATTATATTGTATTTTTAAACTAAAAAACTTGGAAAAAGCTAGTCGTAAAATAATTCATATAGATATGGATGCGTTTTTTGCTTCGGTTGAACAACGCGATAATCCGCAATATATGGGAAAACCCTTAGTTGTTGGAGGAAGTGCCGACCGTGGAGTTATTGCAGCTGCAAGTTACGAGGCTAGAAAATACGGAGTTCGTTCTGCTATGCCATCCAAAATTGCTAGGCGAAAATGCCCTTTTCTAATATTTGCAAAACCTAATTTCGAAGCATACAAAGCTGTATCCAAGCAAATTATGGAGATTTTCTTTCGTTTCACCGATTTAGTTGAACCATTATCTATTGATGAAGCTTTTTTAGATGTTACCGAGAATAAGTTAAATATACCATCGGCAACAATTATTGCAAAAAAAATTAAAGAGATAATAAAAGAAGAAACTGACTTAACAGCATCGGCTGGTGTTTCGTATAATAAATTTTTAGCTAAAATTGCATCCGATTATAACAAACCCGACGGATTTTACCTTATAAAACCCGAAGATGCAACCGAGTTTATAGAAAACTTACCCATAGAAAAGTTTTTTGGTGTTGGGAAAGTTACTCTAAAGAAAATGCATAATCTTAGAATTTTTAAAGGAATTGATTTAAAAGCTCAATCAAAACAATTTCTTTTTAGTAAATTTGGGAAAAGCGGTTTATATTATTACGATATTGCTAGAGGTATTGACAATAGAGTTGTAAATCCAGACAGAACAAGAAAATCGATTGGAGCCGAAAACACTTTTCACGAAGATATTTTTACGGCAGATGAAATAAATGATAAAATTGAAGAAATTGCAGAAAAATTGTTAGAACGTTGTAAAAGAGGACAAAGTTTCGGAAAAACACTTACTTTAAAAGTGAAATTTTCAGATTTTAAGCAAATAACAAGAAGTAAAACTGTTGATTATAAGTTAGATAACTATAATAAAATTATTAATTTAGCAAAAGAGTTAACTTTATTAGTAGATTTTTCGTATAATTCAATTAGGCTCATTGGTTTGCAAATTTCAAAACTTGATAATGTAGATTTATTTCTACCAATTCAACTTCAATTTGATTTTTAAACACGATGCAACCATAAATTACGTATTTTTGTCAAATATATATTAAGCTTATATCAGAATAAGAAAAAGACAAATTATTAACATTATATAAACATGAAATATTTTCAAATAAATGTAAAAAAGTAATTTGTCAGGCTTATTTTTGTTCTTCTTTTTTATCAAAAAAAGAGGACAGTAAAAAGAAAAAAACACTTAAAATTAAATATAATTTCACAAATTGTTTTTTATAAATTATTTGTTGTTATTTTTTAAATAAATATCATGAAAAAGACTAAACTATTATCATTATTGTTTCTAATTTTTATAAGCAGTAACCTCTTCTCTCAAACAGCAAACGCCGGCGACAACCGTGAAATTTGTACCGACACAGTTTACATGAACGCCCAAGAACCTGATGTTGGATATATAGGAACATGGAATGTAACATCTGGTTCGGCTATTATTGATACTCCTTCTTCAAAAAACACCTTTGTACACTCAATTATTGAAGGTATTACTGTATTGCGTTGGACAATTACCAATGGTACTATTACTGATTACGATTCTATAATAGTTACGAACAACACACCTACGCAAGCAAGTGTAAATAGTACCGACGAAATTTGTAGCTCGGAATACACCTTAATAGGAAGTATGTTTGACATTGACGAAACAGGTTTGTGGACATTAATAAATGGTACGGGAAATATTACAAATCGTTCAAGTTATAATACTGAAGTTACAGGACTTTCGCTAAACAATAATTCTTTTAAATGGGTTATTTCAAAAGGTATTTGTAGCACTGCCGACACAATTATTATTACAAATAATGAAATATATGCGAATGCAAACGATGACGAAATTATTTGTAATGAATATTATACTTTTAATGCTATTAATACTGGTTATCAAACAGCTAAATGGTCGGTTGTAGCTTCTTCAGGAAATCCTATAATTGATAATACCAGCTCTAATACATCTAACGTAAGCAACTTAGCTCCAAACACAAACACTTTTAAATGGACCGTAAACAAGGGCATTTGCTCCGATTATGATATAATTATTATAACAAATAACAAGACTACAGTTGCAGATGCAGGCGATTTTAAAACTTCATGCGAAACAACTTATTCGTTAAATGGTAATAATGTTGCCCAAGGAACTGGGGTATGGACTGTAACTTATGGTTCGGCAAATGTTATTAGTCCAAGCGAATATAATTCAGACATTGAAAACTTGCAACCCGAAACAAATTCGTTTAAATGGACAATTACCAAAGGAGATTGTTCTTCTTTTGACGAAGTTGATATTTTTTATAATTATATTTATGTTGATGCTGGCGATGATGACATTATATGTGCAAGTTCATATCAGCTTAATGCCGATGTACCTATTTTAGGTACTGGCGTATGGTCTGTAGTTGGTGGTAATGGTGTTTTTGAAAACAGCTCAATTAATAATACTGTTGTTAATACAATTTTGCAAGGCGAAAATACTTATACATGGACAATTACTAATGGCAACTGCTCTGCTTCTGACAATGTCATAATTACAAACGACTCACCATCAAGTGCAAATGCAGGTGCAAATCAAGAAATCTGTGGTTCTGTAACCACAATGGATGCAAATGTTCCATTAATAGGTTCTGGCGTTTGGTCTGTTATTAATGGTAATGGTATTTTTGATAATTCTACTGCTCCAAATACACAAGTTACTGGCATAAGCTTGGGAATTAACATTTACAGATGGACAATTACCAACGAACAATGCCCTTTGTCTGACGGTATAACTGTTACTAACAATTTTGTTACTGCAAGTGCAGGCGATAATCAAACAATTTGCAACGATGAAACAACTTTGTCGGCAACCCCTCAAATACCTGGAGAAACAGGTTTATGGACAATACATTCAGGGTATGGAGCTTTTACAGATGATGAATTAGCAACAACCCAAGTTACAGGAGTTGGCTACGGTTCAAATACGTATAAATGGACAATTTCCAAAGGGATTTGTTCAGCATCGGACTTAGTAACTGTTAATAATAAATTTTTTCAATCGTCGTGTAGTGTAATGGGGCTTTCTGATATTTGCGAAGATTATGCTCAGATTTCGGGAAACACACCACCTTCTGGAGCTTCTGGGGATTGGTCATTAATGTCGGGCAATGGAATTTTTGATAATTCAAATGCAAATATAACTTTTGTTAGAAACTTAGATGTGGGAGCAAATGTTTTTATGTGGACTATTAATAACGATGGTTGTACTTCTTCTTCAACATTAACAATTAATAGAAAAACTGTTTTTGCCGATGCTGGCGACGACCAATACGTATGTGAACCAAGTGCAAACCTTAGTGCAAACTCACAAGATGCAGGAGTTACAACTCTTTGGACTTTAGTTAGTGGTGCAGGTAATATTAACGACCCCACAAATAACGAAACATCGGTTACTGGTTTAAATCCAGGTATTAATACATTCCGTTGGAAAGTTGATGGCGATGGTTGTATTGACGAAGATGATATGTTAATAATTAACAATCAGTTTTTTGTTTCTGCAGGAATTAACAAGCATGTTTGCGAAACTTATACTAATTTGAATGGTTCAAATCCTACACCAGGAAGTGGAGTTTGGTCTTTACAAACAGGAACAGGTAGCTTTTCATCGCCCTCTCATTATCAAACCGAAGTTAATGGAATGCTTAGTAATACAACAAATATTTACCGTTGGACAGTTTTTAAAAATGGCTGCTATGCCTTTGATGATGTTACAATATATATGGACATGGCAATTGCCGAAGCAGGTGATGATCAAACTGTTTGTGAAAGTAATGCTATTCTAACAGCAACAGAACCTATTGATGGCTCAGGAAGTTGGTCTTTATTAGACGGAGGCGGAACTATTGCAACTCCAAATAATTTTACAACTAGTGTTAGCGGCCTAGCAAATGGGGCTAATTTATTTAGATGGACAACTACAAATACAAGTTGTATTTCGTCTGACGATGTAATAATTAATAATAATTTTGTTACAGTAACCGCAGGAAACGATATTGAAACATGTCACGATTATACAAATTTATCTGGCGACGAACATCAAATTGATGGTTACGGATATTGGTCGGTTGTTAGTGGAACTGCCAATTTTGATAATTACACATTATTTAATACACACGTAACAGGTTTACAACAAGGAAATAATGTATTAGCTTGGACCGTTTTTCAAAATGGATGCGATAATGGAGGCTCTGAGGTAAATGTTTTAAATAAATCTTTTAGTGCTTATGCAGGCGAAGACCAATCATTAGAAGATTTTGTTACAGCAACTTCATTTGAAGCAGATTTACCCGTAGGTGCAACAGGAATTTGGACTGTATTAGCTGGTGCAGGAAACGTTTTAGACAGATACTCGCCTACTTCTGATGTTATTGATATGCCAACAGGACAAAATACTTTTAGATGGCAAGTAGATTATAATGGTTGCTCAGAGTTTGATGATGTTTATATTTTTGTATTTAATTTTACTCCAAATGCCGGAAGTGATAAAACTACATGCGAAGATGAAATAAGAATGAACGCTATGAGCCAAAATGGAAATCCCGAATACTGGTCTGTTATTGAAGGACAAGGTACTTTTAGCGATATAAATGACGCATCGGCTTGGGTTACGGATATGGCTAATGGAATGAATATTTATCGTTGGACAGTTAATTTAAACGGAGCAATTTCTTACGACGAAGTAACTATCTATAAAGCCTATGCAAATGCAGGAGAAGACATTATTTCTTGCGACAATTTTGCACAACTTAACGCAAACGAAGTACTATTTACTTGGCAAGGTCAATGGGCAGTTATTGGAGGCGGTGGGACTTTTAACAACCCATCAATCAGTAATCCTTATGTTACCGACATACATGCAGGGCTAAACACTTATATATGGACAATTATTACTGACGACTGTTCTGTTAGCGACAATATATCAATAACTAACAATACTGTAGATGCTTATGCAGGAACAGATCAAGTTGTTTCATATCCATACACATATATGAATGCTACTTTAGACGAAAACTGTTCTGGAGAATGGTCTGTTACATCGGGAGCAGGAAATATTTATGATATAGTACAGCCCGATACAGAAGTTACAGAAATAGGAAGTGGTGAAAACATTTTTAGATGGACAGTTACACACTTAGATTGTATAAGTTATGACGAAATGTCTATTACTAGAGGAAATGCAGACATTGAAAATCTTGAATTTAGTAAGAAAATAAATATTTACCCTAATCCAAGCAATGGTAATTTTACTGTAAAATTTAATAATATAATAGATAATATAACAATAAACATATATGATTTAACAGGGAAAATAATATTTTCAAATCAATATACTGGAGTAAAACAAGCAAATATAAATATTCAAGAGTATAATAACGGAATATATTTTATAAACTTTAAAACAGATGTTATAGATTATTCTACAACAATTAATGTATTCAAGTAAATAGTTATCTAAATATATAAGTTCTATGCAATTTTAACTTTTATTAACTTTTATTTCAAGAAGTTAACACTTATATGTATTAACTTTGGAATATTAATTAGGATAACCGTTTATCATTTAGATATTGGTTTTCATAGTTTTAAGGTTTAGGTTAATAAAAAGGTTAAAAGCACTCTAGTTAGAGTGCTTTTTTTCGTAATACAAAATACAAATGATAATAGCAGTAGATTTTGACGGAACAATTGTAGATCATGAATACCCAAAAATTGGAAAAACTAAACTTTTTGCATTTGAAACATTAAAGCAACTACAAAACCAAGACCACAAACTAATTTTATGGACCTACAGAGCAGGAAATAAGTTAGATGAAGCTGTAGATTTTTGCGAAGCTAATGGTATGGTTTTTTATGCAGTAAATAAAAATACACCAAACGAAAAATTAAACAAAAATATTAGTCGTAAAATTTATGCCGATATATATATTGACGATAGGAACATAGGAGGTTTCCTTGGCTGGAGCAAAATTTGGGAAATATTAAATAAAAACTCAGCCCAATCTATTATTGAACAACAACGAGAAAGAGAATTAAGCCAAGGTGGTGTATTTACAAAAATAAAATCATTCTTTAAATAGACGAGTTACGAATTACGAGTAAAAACAAAAGTAGAAAATTGACAACCTGTCAATTTTCTACTTTTTACTTTATAAACTCAAACTATCTTATTGCATGTCCTGAATTATTTTGTAGGTTTCGCTAAGATGTAAATCTTTTTCTAACTCCTTAATCCAACTTTTTGTACGTGCTATTTTAACAGTGTCAGAATATATTTTTACAGAGTCTTCTTTTAAAACAAAAAAGCGAAGTCCATATTTTTTGTCATAAATTTTATTAAAGCTCTTACTTTCAGCCTTTCTTTGTTTATCTCTCTTAATATAAGAGTTTAAATTAAGAGTAATTATCGAGCTATCTTTTCTTTGTCTTAACAATTCAGTATAATCAGATATTATATTAAATCCGTGATTTTCACTTATTCTAAGCATACTTTTTCTTCTTATCTTGCTAATATCAAATTTTTGTTTCATAACTTTATATTCAGCTTTTGTAATTTCATCCCAGCCAATAGGGTAATCAGTATCTTTTTCTCCCATATCAAGAAATTGGTAAGCATCTGGTAAAATAATATCAGGAGCAACACCTCTTAATTGAGTAGAGCCACCATTTATTCTATAAAATTTTTGGGTCGTTATTTTTACATCGCCTAAAGGTTTAAACTCATCGTAGCCTTTTATCATTCTATCAAAAGAGAAAAAGCGTTGAACCGTGCCTTTTCCATAAGTATTTGTTCCTACAACAATTCCTCTTTTATAATCCTGAATTGCAGCAGCCATAATTTCCGATGCCGAAGCACTAAACTCATTTGTCATAATTACCAACGGACCGTCATATAAAGATCCAGATTTTCTATCGTTTAATATTTGTGGTATTTGGGTTCTATTTCTAACTTGAACAACTGGACCTTTATCAATAAAATATCCAACAATATCAACAGCATCCATAAGTGAGCCTCCTCCATTATTTCTTAGGTCAATAATTATTCCATCAACATTATCTTTTTTAATTTTTTCAAGTTCTTTTTTAATATCTTTAGAACAAGTTCTACCATTTGGATTTTTAAAATCGGCATAAAATTCAGGTAAATACACATAAGCAATCTTTGAGTTAGTTATTGAATCTTTAATAATTATTGATTTTGCAAAAGTTTCTTCTAAAACAATAATATCACGAATTATAGGAATAATTACAACAGAACCATCAGGCTTTTCTATAGTTAATCTAACCTCTGTTCCTTTCTTTCCTCTAATCATTTTTATAGCTTCATCAAGTCGCATATCTACAACATTTACAGGCTCATCGCTTCCTTGTGCAACTTTTATAATTAAATCGCCTGCTTTCAGTTCCCCCTGTTTCCAACAAGGACTTCCTGTTATTATTTTAGCTACTTTAATATAAGCATTTGGTTGTGTAAGTTGAGCTCCAATACCTTCAAGCTTGCCCGACATTCTAATATCAAAATTTTCTTTGTCGGCTGGGGCAAAATACTGAGTATGCGGACCATAAGCAGCAGTAATTGAGTTAAAGTATATTTCGGTAATATCTTTTTCATTTAATTTAGACATTCTATAAAACCAATCGTCATAAGTTTTTTTAACTTCTTTGCGAGAATCTTTTTCTAATTCAGCAACAGTTTTAATAACTACAGTATCGCTTTTTTCTTTGGCTTTATCTTGAGCATTTATTTTACGAACTAATTTTGCTAATACTTGAAATTTCATATATCCTTTCCATCTTTCTTTCAACTCTTTTTCATCTTCAGCATAAGTCCTTTTTTCAGGGTCGGTCTGTAAAAAATCTTCATCCTCAAAAGTAAATGGCTTTTTTAATGCCGAAGTATAATT
>JAOZLS010000097.1:11045-11643 GCA_029934705.1 Bacteroidales bacterium
GTATAATATTTTTCAACATCCTCTATTCTTTGCAGATATCGTTCTTTTGTAATTTCAAAGAAACTAAAATCGGAAACTTTTATTTCATCATCAATTTTAAATTTATACGCACCAAACTCGTTAATATCCTCTATTGTGAAAAAACGTTTGTTATAATCTAACCTATCAATATATAGTTTATATACTTTCTCCGAAAAATCATTATCAACTTCAGCCTTATTATAGTGCATAGAACCTAGTCCTTCCATTAGCATTTCAAGAATAAGCTTATTTTTATCATTATTATTTACCTTAAACGCTAAAAATATAATTAGAAATATAGATGTTACAGGTAATACATATTTTAGTTTGAAAATTTTCATTTTTTTTCTTTTAAATTTATAAAAAAGTACACTTACAAAAGTTTTTTCACTACCTATTAATATAAGTTATTAAAAAACAGCTAAAAAAAATTGTAGAAATTAGGTGTTAAACCTTAATATTGTAAAATTAGTATTTTTTTTGAAAAAGTATTTATAAATATATTTATATAAACGAAAAAATAACTCCTTTAAGTTTATTTTTATATTTTTTTAGAAAAATTAACAAAAAATTAATT
>JAOZLS010000098.1 GCA_029934705.1 Bacteroidales bacterium
GCTTGCAATTGTACTGTGAAAGGTTATTTTTTCGCCCTCGTGAGTTTTCCATTCAAGGAAATCTAAAGTTTTAAGACTTTTATAGAGAGATTTATGAAGAGATATAGCATCCTGTGAAGGGAAAATATCCATAAATATTACATTATCTCTAAAATGATTAAAACCTTGAAGTTTTATAGGAGCTTTGGTATGAATTTTTATAAATTCAGATATAATATCAGTAGTTATTGGTCCATCTACTATGTATTTATTTTTAGTCATTTTTATAATTTTATGTTAGTTATACTTTACTAAGTTATATTGTGCCGATAAATAATAAATAGCACTTAGTGCTTAACCTCCAGCAAATGGTGGTAATAATGCAACTTCATCATTGTTTTTTAATATAATATTGTTATCACATAATTCTTTATTTACAGATATTTGATAACTAAATTTTTTAATTGTAGGGTAATCTGATTCAATTTGAAGTTTTAGTTCATTTATATTTTTGAAATTCTCATAAATTTTTGAACTTAAACCCGTTTTATCACTTATTACGCCAAAAAATAACACGTTAATTTTCATTGTTTTCTTTTTTATTATAAATAATTTTAGCTTTTATTAGCTCTTCTTTTGTATTTATATTGATAAATGCTTTTTCAGGATTATTGATAGAAAAAACTTCTATGTCAAGAATTCTTGACTTTGATTCCTTTATTATTCCTTGTAATTTATACTTCTTATTTTTAATATTATATTCCGCTTTTGCTAAGAAATTTTTAGAATATATACCAGGAGATATAGGCTGAATTTTATTATTGAATTTATAAACAGTAATATCATAACTGGCATCTTCTGATGTTATTTTCCTCAAAATTTCATCGTTTAAAAAAGGTGAATCACAACTAACAACTATACTTTTTTCATTTTTAGCTTGCAATATGCAGCTATATATTCCGCCTAATGGACCAATATTTTTTATTATATCTGCTACAATAGTATATTCACCTTTTATATTAATCTCTTTATTTGAGCTTATTAATATTTCATTGCAATAGGGTTTTAGTAAACTTATTAAATTTGAAATAATATAATTTTCACCAATTTTTAGAAGACATTTGTCCTCTCCAAATCTTGTACTTTTCCCCCCAGCTAATATAATTCCAGTATATTTCATAAATGTATTCGCGAATGCTATGGTAAAATTAAAATACAGCTAATCTTCCTTTTGTTTAATGAGCTTGCAACCAATTGTTTCCTTCATTTATATCAATGCTCAGATTTACCTGCAATTCAATACAACTTTCCATTTCTTTTTTTACAATATCCATTACAATTTCTTTTTCATCTTTAACCACATCAAATACTAATTCATCATGTACTTGCATAATCATTTTAGACTTTAAATTTTCTTGTTCAAAGCGTTTATAACAATTTATCATTGCAATTTTTATTATATCAGCTGAACTTCCCTGAATTGGTGCATTTATAGCATTTCTTTCGTCGTTACTTCTTACAAGCGAGTTTCTAGAGTTAATATTGAGTAAATTCCTTTTTCTCCCTAAAATTGTTTTAACAAAACCGTTATCTCTTGCGTCATTTACGCTTTTATCCATAAATGTTTTAACATCGGGGTAACTTTTAAAATATCCTTCAATTATTTCTTTCGCATCGCTTCTTGAAATACCCAAGTTTTGCGAAAGTCCAAATGCTGAAATACCATATATAATACCAAAATTTGCTGATTTTGCTTTTGATCGCATTTCTTTTGTTACCTCAGTTTCTGGAACTGAGAATATTTTTGCAGCAGTAGCTTTGTGTATGTCTTCGCTATTTTTAAAAGCGTCAATCATACTTTGGTCATTACTTAAATGAGCCATTATTTTGAGTTCTATCTGCGAATAGTCCGCTGCAATTAATATGCTTTGCTCGTCGCTGGCTATAAATGCTTCTCTAATCTTTTTTCCTTCCTCTGTTCTTATAGGAATATTTTGTAAATTTGGGCTAGTAGAACTTAAGCGTCCTGTTGTTGTTACTGCTTGATTATAAGATGTATGTATTTTATTTGTTGCTTCATTTATTAATTTTGGAAGAGCCGAGACATAAGTTGATTGTAACTTTGAAAGAGATCTAAACTCCAATATTTGCTCCACAATTTTATGAGTGTCTTTTAACTTCACTAGTTCTGCTTCTTCTGTAGAGTATTGTTTAGTTTTTGTAAGTTTTGGTGTACTTGTTACTTTCAGTTTTTCATATAATATTACACCTAATTGTTTTGGTGATGAAATATTGAATTCTTCTTCAGCTAGTTTATATATTTCTTTTTGAATTTCACTTATTTTTCCTGCTAATTCAATCTCGTATTCGCCTAATTTTTTAGTATCAATTGTAACTCCTGTGTATTCCATATCTGCCAAAACATATATCAAAGGAAATTCAATATCTGTTGCCAATGCATTAAGGTTTTCTTTTATAAGTTCCTTTTCTAATATGTTTTTTAGTTTTAGAGTTAAGTCAGCATCTTCGCAAGCATAATCCGATACTCGTTTAACATCTATATCACGCATTGATAATTGGTTCTTACCTTTTTTACCTATCAGCGTTTCTATTTCAACAGGACTGTATTTTAGATATGTTTCCGACAGTATTGTTAAATTATGACGTTTTTCGGGAGCTAAGAGGTAGTGTGCAAGCATAGTATCAAAAAGCTCACCTTTAACATTTATTCCATGGTTTCTAAGTACATTTATGTCATACTTAATGTTTTGTCCTATTTTTTTTATTGCTGAATTTTCAAAAATTTCTTTAAAATCATTAAGAATAATTGCTGCTCCTTTCTCGTTTTTGGGTATTGGCAAGTAATATGCTTCTTTTTCTTTTACCGAAAAGGATATACCAACTAATTTTGCTTTTATAGCATCAACACCTGTTGTTTCTGTATCAAAACAAATTTCTTTTTTGGAAGAAAGCAGTTTAACAAGTTTATTTCTTTTTTCTAAAGTATCTATTAATTTGTATGTATGATCTGCTGTATTTATTGTTTCAAAATAGCTTGTTTCGGCTTGTTTAATTTCAGTCGTTTCGTCGTCGCCAAATAAACTTGTTTGCGAAACTACATTTTTTTGAGGTATTAGTTTTTGAGACAAAGCTCTGAATTCTAGTATGTTTAAAAGTTCGCCTAGCTTTTCGTAGTTTGGAGTTATAAGTTCAAATTCTTCCGAACTAAATTCTACTGGAACGTTTATCTCTATTTCTACAAGTTTTCGGGATAATTTAACTAGTTCTGCACTGTTTGTTACGTTTTCTTTCTGCTTGCCTTTCAGCTTGTCTAAATTATTGTAAATACCCTCTATGCTCTTGTATTTATTTATTAAGGAAATTGAAGTTTTTTCACCTACTCCAGGTATACCTTTTATATTGTCGGCTGTGTCGCCCCAAATTGCGAGTATATCGATAAATTGCAGAGGGTTGTCTATTTTATATTTTTCGCAAATTTCTTTTTCGCCCAGTATTTCTGGTTTTAACCCACCTCGACGTGGTTTAAACATGAAAATGTTTTCTGAAACAAGTTGGGCAAAGTCCTTGTCTGGTGTCATCATATAAACTTGGAATCCTTCTTTTTCGGCTTTTTTAGCTAAAGTTCCAATTGTGTCATCTGCCTCAAAACCATCAATTTGTACATATTTAATGTTAAAGGCATCTAATAAGTTTTTTATATGAGGAACCGATTTTTTTATATCTTCAGGAGTTTCGTCTCTATTTGCTTTGTATTCAGAATATAGTACGTTTCTAAAATTTGGGCGTGGAGGGTCAAAAACTACTGCAATATGTGATGGCTTTTCTGTTTTTATAATTTCATCCAGTGTATTAACAAATCCTAATATTGCAGATGTATTTTCTCCTTTTGAGTTATATCTCGGGTTTTTTATAAATGCGTAATATGAACGGAAAATTAGTGCATAAGCATCTAATAAAAATAATTTTTTTTCTGATTCTTTACTTACCATGATGTTATTTTATTTTTTATTTAAAAAATCAATTATCTTCACTAAACCATTCGGCGTAAGATGTTTCTGTTTCAAAAAGTCTTACACTATGAAGTATTATATGTGTTGGAAGTTCTTTTTTTATTATTTGGGCAAATTCAACAACCATATTTTCACAAGTAGGTTGATAATCTGTTAATATAAACCTGTCAAACATTTGTTTGATATCTGAAAATGCTTTATAATTTGCTTCTTCATTTAAAATAACTGCATGATCGTAAACATCTACAATTTTTGTTTTTACAATTTGTTTTAAATCACCAAAATCTATTACCATTCCTAGTTTCGGACTATTTTTATCTTCTATTGTATTTCCTTTTACTGTTACAAAAAGTTTGTACGTGTGCCCATGTATGTTTTTACATTTACCATTGTAATTCCATAAAGCATGTGCCGACTCAAAGTTAAATTGCTTTGTTACTCTTATTATTGACATAATTTTATTTTTGTACAAAAATAAAAAAAAATCTGTCATAAGCTTATGACAGATTTTATAAATTAACTATAAATTAACTTTATTCTTTATTCGCAATCAACACAAGTGTTTACACATTCAATTATATGACTTAAACTTTCATTTCTTAAATAGTAAAAGGTATTTTTACCTTTTCTTTCAGAAACAAGAATTGTTTTGTCTTTTAAAATTCCTAAATGGTGTGATGTAGTAGATTGCTCTAAGCCTAGTGCTTGATGAATTTCTGTAACACTTTTCTTTTTTCCGTTTTCAAGTAAGTTTAGTATTGCAATTCGCATTGGGTGAGCCATAGCTTTCAGCATTGTTGCAGCTTTCTCTAGCTTTTTTGAGTCTAAAATAATATTTTCCATAACTTATGTTTAATTATTGTCTTTTTTTATTCTTCAAAAATATTATTATTTTCTAATTATAAAAATGATAATTGTCATATTTACATATTTTAATAACTATAAATTTCTTCATTCATTTCTTAAAACCGTCATATTTTCTTCTTTTTTACTTATTTATCAACAATGTTTTATCAATTTTGGTTTTAATTGATAAGTTTTCTTTTAAAATGATTTTTTAACATCAAGATTTTTCTATTTTTGCGAGTTATTAAATTTGAAAAATATGATTCATTCTAAAATACCCAAGGTTGGCACTTCAATTTTTGCTGTAATGTCAAAAATGTCTAATGATTATAATGCAGTAAATTTATCGCAAGGTTTTCCCGATTTTGATGTATCTCCTGAATTAATTTATTTAGTTAATGATTATATGCAAAAAGGTCTAAACCAGTATGCTCCAATGCCTGGTATATTACCTTTAAGAGAAAAAATAACGGAAAAAATTGAAAAATTATATTCGCAAAAATATAATCCTGAAACAGAAGTAACTATCACAGCGGGAGGTACCCAAGCTCTACATTCTGCTATAAGCACTGTTGTTAATGAAGGGGATGAAGTTATTATTTTTGAACCAGCTTACGATAGTTATGCTCCTGTTGTTCTTTTAAATGGCGGACGACCAGTTTATATAAAATTAGAAGCACCTAATTATACTATTGATTGGCAGGAGGTTAATAAAGCTGTTAATTCAAGAACTAGATTAATTATAATTAATACACCCCATAATCCATCGGGTAGTATATTTTCTGAAGAGGATATTCAAATGCTTTCAAAATATATAAATGGTACAAAAATATTGATTTTGAGTGATGAAGTTTATGAGCATATTATTTTTGATGGTAATAGCCACAATAGTATTGCAAAATATCCTAATTTGGTTGATAGAAGTATTATTGTTGGTTCTTTTGGTAAAACGTATCATGCAACAGGTTGGAAACTTGGTTACTGTGTTGCTCCAGAACAAATAATGAAGGAGATAAGAAAGGTTCATCAATTTACTGTTTTTGCTGCCAATACTCCTATTCAGCATGCAATATCAGATTTTATGGAGCATGAAGAAAAATATTTGGAGCTGAGTTCTTTTTATCAAAAAAAGAGAGACTTTTTTAATTCAATGCTCCAAAATACGGGCTTTAATATAATACCATCTAAAGGAACATATTTTCAGGCTGTTGATTTTACAGATTATACAGAACTTAGTGATGTTGATTTATCTGAAAAATTAATTAAAGAATTTGGCGTTGCATCTGTACCTATGTCAGCTTTTTATCATGATAATGCTGCTTCTAAAAGTTTAAGGTTTTGTTTTGCAAAGTCGGAACAAACACTTGAATTAGCTGCCGAAAAACTTGATAATTTTTATAAAAGTATTTCGTAGTATTTTAGTTGAAAGTTGTAAGGTTAAAGTTTTTAAAAAAAAGTTATTGGGTTTAAGCCCAGTAACTTTTTTTTATTTTTAGTGTAACTTTTTAATATAGTTATTCGTCTTATTTTTGAAACAGGATAATTATAACTGTTTTTCAATAAGATTATTACAGATAAACTATTGTTGTAAATTAGTGCGCACTTTTTTTAATTATACGAATTTGTTTATAGGATTTGAAAAGCTAATTATTATGGCTGTTATTTTTATACAAAAAATATAAATGGCATATAAAATGCCTTACCGGTTCGGTATTACTAAAATTAGGAGGAAAATAATATGAAAAATTTAATTATTATTATGGCGTTTATGGTTGCTGCATTAACTGTTAGTGCAACACCAAAAGTAGCAGATTATGTTGTTACAGAAAATGGTACAGAATATTTTACAAAAGTTAGAAACTCGATGTGCTGTAACTATTTGATAGGAACAAAACAAGGTGGAGAAAAAATAAAAATTAATAAAGAGGAAATTGTGGCTTACAGAAAGGGTGGAGTTGTATTTGAAAAGAAAAGCCTTATTGAAAATGGTTCTCCTTGCGAAGAATGTGCTTTTATGGAGTTATTGTCGGTAAGAAATGATGTAAAGATTTATAAACTTGTTGAGCTTGATATTAATGGAAATAGCATACCTGAAATACATGTGTTTAGAGGCGATAAATATGTAACGCGAGTAACACAAGGGAATGTTCAGCAAATATTAAGTTTTTTTGACACAAAATAGAATTTATAATAGACCTTAAATAGTATAAACGCAGGGAGGAAGCTCCTTGCGTTTATTGTTTTAAATTTAAAAAGCACAATACTTTTATATTATCTTTGAAGGAACCGCTAAATGCCTTTTTTCTAATACAAAAGCTTGTACTTTATTACTTACTTCCTAAATAGTATGTTGTCGTTATTTTATGACCTGCTGTTTTATGTCCTTTTATAAATTTTTCTCTTTCTCTTTTTGCTTCTTCAATAGACTTTGCTGTTGCCCACATTGCCTGAATTATTCCGTTACCTCCATTTCTAAATCTAATTCTATTTTCGCTAAAAGATTCGATACTTTCAAAAACTTCTGTTACTATAATTTCACGTTTTCCGTCAGTATAATTACAAGTATATCCCCAAAGAAAATATGAATTCTGACTAAAAGCGGTTAAGCTAAATATCATTACTACTGCTATTAATATAATTTTTTTCATGTTTTAAGTTATTTTATTTGGCTTTAGTTTAAAATATCGTTGGTCGCTATAAATTGTCTAAGTGAGGTGTTTTTACCTCGCTTCTTCTCAAAATTTCATGTAAAAACACCTGAAATAGGCAAAATAACATCGCCATTTTAAACTAAAGCCTTTTGTTTTTAATTAAATTTTAGTTTAGATCTACCAATATCCTTCTTCTCCTTCAAAAATCATCTTTGTTATTTGCCATTGGTCTGCTCCTCCATTTTTTTCGGCACAGCTAAAGCATGAGGCTCCATTTGTTCCGGAGTATGCTTTTATGTTAGTTGAAAGGCGCGAAGTTTTACCATTTACAAAATATAAGGTAAAGCTTATTCTTACTCCCTTATTGTTATCGTTTTTAAATTTATAATAACCAGAACCTCCTCCCGAATACTCGCATATTTTAATAAATACATCGGTTGACTCCCACTCGTCCCATTCAGTACAGTTGTCGGTTGGTTTTTTTAGCTTATCTATGTTTTTGTTTGATATAGAAAATGACATAATTCCTAAAGCAATTATTGTTGCCAAAGTAAATAAGATGATTTTTTTCATAATAGATCTATTTATATTATTGCCTACTTCTATTTTAAGTGTTTTTTCAGCTTATTCGCACTTTATTTTTTATAGCTCTTTTTTTTAACTGCTAAGCAAGAATTTTATTTTTTTAACTTAGTATGAATAAACTAACTATTTGTGCAACAAAATTAATAAATAAAAACACCAGTTCATATACCACGTTTGTGGTATATTTGATGTGTTGTAAAACATGTTTTTGGTGGGTGAAATAGCTGTTTTCCAATGTAATTGCTGCATACTCAGTAATTTAACTATTTTTACAACAAAAAACGCAGAATTTTTAGTTCTGCGTTTTTTAGAAAGTTTTTTTTGTAAATTTGAAATCTATTTTTGATTTATTATTAAGTGCTTTTTTTTAGGTGTTATGAGAACATCTAGTATTACCCATACTTTGGTTTTTTTCTTAAATGCAGCTTTTTTAGGTTTTACTGTAATAACATGACAAACTTCTCCATCAATTGTTTTTTCTTCATAGCTTACTTTTTCAATGTTACTCCTTCCTCTTCTCTCTTTTACTTTAAAGCCTTTAACAACAATGCCTTCGGGTAAGTTTTCAATTATTACTACGTCTTCATTAATTTGGTCGTTTTTACACCAAATTCTAGTTTCTATAAGTATTTTTTTCTTAAAACTAGATTCTCCTATTATTTCTCGATTCTGTATAACTTCAACAGAATTCATAGTTTTTTCATGTGCTGGCAGGTAAATTAATGGAATTCCATAACCAAAAAGCCAATAAAGATATCTTAATGGTTTATGTTTGTAATAATATTTATTTACTCGTACAAAAGCATACTTAGTTTTATTTTTACTTCTTTTATTTCTGTCAATACGCCATGAATATCTTGTTTTTTTGTATAGTTCAAAATTTATTTAATTAGAAGCTTCTACCACATATTTTTCATTTTCTTTAAACGTTCCAAATGTTTCAAACTCTGTTAAATTATTAACATTACCATCTGTCATACTTACTTCTGTACTATCTACAATATCGCCAGACTTAATATTAGCAATTTTTGTTACAGAGCATGATGAAACAAACAGAATAACAAAAATTAGAATTAGTAAATTTAATTTTTTCATTTTACTTTATTTTTATATTTACCTACTCCTTATTTTAAGTGTATTTTCGGTTTGTTAGCACTTTATTAAAATCTAAAAAGCACAAGACTATTATATCATTTTTGAAGGAACCGCTAAATGCCTTTTTCTAATACAAAAGCTTGTGCTTTATTTTTTTCATATTTGAAAATAATAACTTTGCCAAAGTTAATCGCGGTTTGCTATATTGTTGATTATTAGCGATATGGAAATTTGTAAATAGCAACTTTGGCAAAGTTTGACGAACCATTAACTAAATATACTATTCGTATATCTACTTCATGTTTTTATTTGTTAATTCCATTTTAGAGCATCCGCCTTCAGATATGGTTATGTTTCCGCTCCATGAACCATTTGAGCAATCTGCTGTCCAGCTATAAGTTCCAGGGTCTCTTGTAAAAGTAACACATCCACTTGCACCACAGCTTGATACTCCAGAAGAATAGTAACTTGTAATTTCACCTTCGTAACTACCATCTACATATACGTCTATATTACCACAAGCAAGATCTGAGCTTGTCCAAAACATTCCTTCACCTGTATCTGATGTGTTTGTATTACCGCAGGGGTAGTTTGATGTACTATAATAAGTTGCTGGATCATGACTGCTGCTGAAATCTCCAGGATATACAATTAAATTCCCTCCAGATAATTCGACATCAAAATCGTAAGTTTCTCCCTCTGCTACCAAGTATAATTTTTGTTCTGATTGAGAAAAAGTTCCAGTCCATTCTGTTGTTCCTCCGCTACATAATGAGGCATAAGTATTTGATATGTAAAGATGGGTTGCAGCATCTGATCGCTCCCATGTACCATCATACGCAGAAGATGTTGGCACATAACAGCCATCATCACTTTGTTTTACAGCATTCCAAATATCCCCTGTTGATATTTTTTTTATTTTATAGGAATATTCATCAGCTTCTATTATTTCGTAAGTTCCAGTGTTTCCTGAATCAAAATTTATGTGTAATTCATTATCATATACACTCCAAGTTCCTGAAGAAGAGTTATTATAAAACGAAAAAGTTCCATCAGAGCAATAATATAATGTGCCATCTTCGTTTACCCATTCTCCGTAAAATATAGTTTCTGAAAATACATCATATTCATCATTATTACAAGATGTAATAAATATAGTTACACTTATAAATATAAGTGTAATTAGCATGTAAATTTTATTTTTTATAATCATCTTTTTTTATTTAATTATGAATTAAGGAAATGCTTTTTATAGGCTTTGTTAGATTAAATCCTTTAGTATTTATATTTTCTTTTGATTTCTACCAATATCCTTCTTCTCCTTCAAAAATAATTTCAGTTATAGACCATTGGTCAACTCCCCCATTTTTTCTAGCACAACTAAAGCACGAAGAATGTGAAGAAATAGAATTTCCACTTATATTTTTTGAAAGTTTACTCTCTTTGCCATTATTAAAATATAATGTAAATCTGATTCTTACGCCTTTATCATTATCGTTTTTAAATTTGTAATAGCCAGAGCCTCCGCCAGAATATTCACAAGTTTTAATATAAATATCTGTTGACTCCCACTCTTGCCAGTCGGTGCAATTGTCATACGTGTTTTTAAGATTCTCTAAATTTTCATTTGATAGAGAAAATGACATAATTCCTAAAGCAACGATTGTTACCATAGTAAATAAGATGACTTTTTTCATAATAAATTAATTTAATTATATTGCCTACTCCCTTTTTTAAGTGATTTTTCAGCTTATTCCCACTTTTTTTGTAAATGGCTAAGCCAAAAATTTAACTTTTTGACTTAGCATGAAAAAACTAACTGTTTAATAAAAGAGTTTATTTTTAATATTTATGCAACAAAATTAAAACATAAAAACACCAGTTCATATACCACGTTTGTGGTATATTTGATGTGTTGTAAAACATGTTTTTGATGGGTGAAAAAGGCGTTTTCCAATGTAATCACTGCATACTCAACAGTTTAACTGTTTTTACAACAAAAAACGCAGAATTTTTAGTTCTGCGTTTTTGAAAATATTTTGAGAAATTTAAAATTGATTTTTATCTGGGAATAGAAACTATAATATTTGTTCCTTTTCCAATTGTGGATGTGATTTCAAAATTACCATTAAGAATTTTTGTTCGCATTCTCATATTTTCTAGTCCGCTTCCTTTTAATAATTGTGTATTATTTTGGTCAAAACCGTTACCGTCATCATCTATGGTAAGACTTGTATATGTTTCGTGCATAATTATTTGAACAATAACATTAGCAATTCCTGCATATTTCACACAATTTTGAGTGGCTTCTTGTATTATTCTAAAAATTTGAAAACCTATTTCGTTATCAAGCTGATCTTTTATATCGCAATAAAATTTTGTATTTATTGTGAGTTTACTATTGTTATTTATTTCTTGTAAGTAT
>JAOZLS010000099.1 GCA_029934705.1 Bacteroidales bacterium
TACGGCTTCAATATCCGAGATATTTTTAAGGAATATAGTTGTTTTAACTACATCGGTCATAACGTGGTTTATACTTTCTAAAATTGCTTTAACGTTGTTTAAGCACTGTTCGGTCTGCTCTTTTATACCACCAATTACCAGTTCACCCGTTTTTGGGTTGATAGGCAATTGAGAAGAAAGATTATTATAATGAGAAAAAGCAACAGTTTGTTTAGATAGAGAACTTTTTGGTGCATTTTTCGTATTTCTTGAAACTTTTACAAGATCAACAGGAGCTTGAGGAGCAGTACCTTCACCGTTTGAAATAAGTGCATCCATTTGTACCAAAGCATCACTCATAGGTAAAGCGGCAACTTCAACAACCGTACGTGTAGGACGAGAACCTTGAAAGAATGTTGCATAAACTTCATCTATAGCATCGATATCTGAGATATTTTTAACAAAAATATTTATTTTAACAACATCGTCCATAACATGGTTTACACTTTCTACAATTGCTTTAATATTGTTCAAGCACTGCTTTGCTTGCTCTTTTACCTCATTTCCTACAATTTTACCAGACTTTGGATCTATAGGTAATTGAGCTGAAATGTTATTGTAATGAGAAAACGCTACAGTCTGTGTAGATAGTGAGTTTTTTGGTGCATTTTCCGTGTTTCTTGAATTTTTTATGATGTCGTTATTCATATTTCTCTTTTTAGTATTTATTACTGTTTTTTTTATTGGACGACAAACTTAGTAAAAATTATAATAGTGTTGTATAAAAACAATTAATTTCTGCTTCTTATAAAGAGATTAAAACTATATAAACCTAAATTTTCATTTGATTTTTTCTTTTTCTTGCCTTTGTCATCTTTGTAAACCAATTAATTGAAAAGTTTACCAATCTCCGGATTATTTACCTTATATTGATTCTATTTTCAATTTTAAGACTAAAGTTTTTTCAACAATTTTTAAATTAAAAACGTTCTCGCCAATAGCTCCATGAGCTTTCATAATAATATCCAGAGCTTTTATTTTTTCCTCCAGAACTGTCTCAAACTCAATATTTCCATAACCAATTACCGACCGAAACTTGCTTGTCCAGTCAGATGCCTTTTTACCTGTAATTAATTTGTGTTCGGCTTCTATTTCAAAACATACATAGCTGTTTTTTTCCAAAACATTAAGTTTTCTACCTTTCAATGCGGTATGAAAATACATTATTCCGTTTTCGTATCCGAAATTCATCGGTATCAAATATGGTTTCCCGTTATCAACCATTGCAATACGACAAATATTGGAACTTTTAATTATTTCTTCAATTAAATTATTATTGGTAATTTATTTTTCTTTTCTTCTCATGGTATAAGAATAAATAAACCTTCTAATTAAAGCCTGTCCATAAAATAGATTAAAACCCTGAGGGTTTATTTTCATAAGTCCTTACTTTATTAACGAACACTAATTAAAGTTAAAATTATAAGTTATTGATGGAATTATTGAAAATAGAGCTAACCTAACAGCTTCAAACTGTTCGGGTGTGTCTTCTTTGGGTTGAAAAGTTATAGTATATGCGTTTTTTCTTGCATAAACATTATAAACCGATAAATTCCAGCTAGATTTCCAACGTTTTTTATCTTTATTTTTATAAGTTATAGAAACATCGCCTCTATGATAGTCGGGCATTCGGTAGCCATTACGTTCTGTGTAAAGAAAAACGGGGTAACCTTCAACAAAATATCTTCCACTAGGAAAAGTTACTGCATCGCCATTATAATAAACCCAAGTTCCTGCAAGAGTTAATCGTTTATTTATATTATAAATTGCTGTTATAGAGAAGTCATTCGTTCTGTCTTGCCTAGCCGAGAATACGTTACCGTGGTTTATTTCATCAAATTGTCTTTCGGTTTTGGACCAAGTGTAACTAATCCAACCAGTAAATTTCCCTATTGATTTTTTCAAATAAAACTCAGCACCATAAGACCAGCCTCTTCCATAAACAAGTTCTGCTTCTAAATATTTGTTTACCAATACGTTTGCTCCATTTCTGTAGTCAATAATATTATGTAAATCTTTATAATAAACTTCAACAGAAGTTTCAAACATATTGTCTTTAAAATTTCGATAATAACCTAGTGAAAGCAAATCGGAAATACCTGGCTTAACATTTACAGTTGCAGGATACCAAACATCAGTAGGGCTTGATGACGTTGAGCTTGATAGCAAATGAACATACTGTCTGTTTCGTGTATATGAAAATTTTATAGAGCTTTTATCATTCATTATATAATTTATATTTGCTCTTGGCTCTAAACCTTGGTAAGTTTTATAAATTTCGCCACTATTATAAATTGTTGAATCAATTGGGTTTCTATATTCATCAAATTCATAAGACGTTGCAGGACCAACAGCATTGAATAATGAGTAACGTAAACCATATATAAAATTGATTTTCTCGCTAAACTTAAATTCGTGAGAAACGTAGGCAGCACTCTCAATAGCAAGTTTATCTTCTACTTTTATACCATTAATACCTGGCATATTTTCAACCTTAACTTCGCCAGGCAAAAATGTATGAAAAATTGAATTTACACCAAAGCGTAATGTATTATTTGTGTTTATATAATATTGAAAATCTTCTTTTATATTCCAATCCTCAATTGCCGAGCCAATACTTATTTCGCCTTCATCAATCCCAAATCCTATTTTATAATTGTATTTACTATAAATAAATGATGAGTTTAAGAATAATTTGCTTCCAAATAAATGATTCCAACGAGCTGTCCCTGTTGCATTCCCCCAATCCATATTCATCATATCATTAAACGAAAAAACATCTCGTCCGTAATATCCCGACATATATAATCTGTTATTATCGTTAATTTTATAGTTTAATTTTGCATTAAAATCATAAAAATACATTGTACTATTTCGTTGCTCTTCTTTTTTTGCGAAAACAAGAAATAAGTCGGCATAAGTTCTTCGTGCCGATACTATAAACGAAGCTTTGTCTTTAATTATTGGACCTTCTAATGTTAACCTAGACGATATTAAACCAATACCACCAGATGCCGAAATTTCTTTTGAATTTCCATCGTTCATATTAATATCTAATACCGAAGAAAGTCTTCCTCCATATTCGGCAGGAGCTGTTCCTTTATATAATTTCGCACTTTTTATTGCATCAGCATTAAAAACTGAGAAAAAACCCATTAAATGTGATGCATTATAAACAGGTGCTTCGTCAAGCAAAATAAGGTTTTCGTCGGCACCACCGCCTCTAACATAAAAGCCACTACTACCCTCGCCTGCTGTTTTTACTCCAGGTAAAAGTTGTATCGTTTTTAAAATATCTTGCTCGCCAAATAATACAGGAACTAATGATATTTCCTTAGCATTTAACAAAGTAACTCCCGTTTCTGCCGATTGAATATTTTTATCAGCAGCTCTACCAGTAATAACTACTTCATCAATTTCGGACGATTCTGGAACTAAATTAATGTTTTTTACAATGTTAGACGTAAGTACTATTTTTTCAACTATTTCTTTATAACCAATAGACCTGTAAATTATAGTATATTCGCCTTTTGGCAAAGTAAGCGAATAAAAACCATAGACATTTGAGGCTGTTCCATATTTTGTATCTTTAGCCTGAACAACCACTCCTATAACAGTTTCTCCATTTTTATTGTCGGAAACATTTCCACTAATAGTATAATTTTGAGAAAATGCAGATATACTAAAAAGACTAATTATAGTAATTATTATATATTTCTTCATAAGTATTTTTTTAAAACCCCAAATTTAAGATATTTTTGTCGTCGATAACAAAAAAATATTCATTTTAATTATTTAGTGCTTTTTAAAACATATTTTAACATTTGCGTCCTAAATAAATCCTAAAGATTTATTCTATTTGTTATAATTTAGCAAATTACAATTCCCCCTTTTAAGGGGGTTAGGGAGATTTTTTTACTTGAAAACAATTAATCAATCAGCATTTTTTGAAATATTTAGGATAGTATTGATATTTTTAACCAAAATTATAGTAATTATGTCAGATTCAATTAAAATTTCTGTTGCAGAAAAACTTCTTCAAATTGAAGCAGTAAAACTTAGTCCTGAAAATCCATATACATGGGCATCGGGTTTAAAATCGCCTATTTATTGCGATAATAGAAAAATTTTATCTTATCCTGAAATACGAAATTATGTAACAGATGCTTTTGCCAAACTTGTAAAAGAAAAATACCCAAATGCTGAAGTAATAGCAGGAGTTGCAACTGGAGCTATTGCAATAGGTGTTTTAATTGCCGATGCTTTAAATTTACCTTTTATATATGTTAGACCTGAAGCTAAAAAGCATGGTTTAGGAAATAAAATTGAAGGTGTAGTTAAACCAAATCAAAAAGTTGTTATTATTGAAGATTTAATTTCGACAGGAATGAGTAGTTTAAAGGCTTACGATGCTTTAATAGAAAATGGGAATACTGTATTAGGTATGTGTGCAATTTTTACTTACGATTTGCCTATTTCACACCAAAATTTTAATAATACTGATTGTGAACTTACAACTCTAACTGATTTTAATATTTTAGCTGAATTTGCTATGAATAGCTCTTCTATTTCAAAAGGAAACTATGATATTTTAATGAGCTGGAAAGAGAATTTTAATAAATAAGTTATTTGATTATTTATATTATTATCGTGGCACGTTCTAACGTGCCACGAGGCTCACTGAGCTGAAGCGAAGGTCTTTACTATCGTTGCGTAAAGAATACTTGCACTCATAAAATGCGGATTTCCTTTAGGGGAAAGGGTGAATTGTCCACAAAAAACTTTTTTTTCTAAATATTAAAACTACAAATAATCATAAGCATTTACACTTATAGATATAAAATTACTAACATCGCCCTTAAATTTCATTATTTCACGTACAATGGTTGAACTTATTGGTGTGTGTTCCGATTCTGTTAGTAAAAAGATTGTTTCTACTTCACTTTTCATATCAAAGATATTATTCTTGTAACTTCATTGCAATCTGACTTATCCAGTTACGAAATCTCGAACATTTCTCATTAATTGCAATAAATCCAACTTCCATAGCAATAACATTACCGTCAATTACTTTATCATAAGAAGGTATAATTTTTAAAAGGCGTTTTGAAGGGGCAGTTTCTGGTCTATCATTTATTAATTCAGGATTTTCATATTTGTCAATAATAGATTGTGTTTGACTGTAAATTTTTGGTTCATAGTAATATTCAAAACCTTTATTTGACGAAAATAAAATAGCCTCAAATTCATGTAATTGAATATATGGAATAAAACGTCTATCAGAAATATCATCACCAATAGATTTCTCTAGGCATAAAACCTTATCAAAGATATTAACATTTCTATTTATACATTCATCATATTTTGGAATATTTATTGGCATACGAAAAAAATCGACAAGAGTAGTTATTATTATTTCTGTTTCTTGTTTCAATAATCTTATTATATCATTTTTAAGATGAAGATAATTAACAAAACCACCTCTTCCTGTTCGGCTTGTTCTTATTAAAAACGGTCTTACATCATTAAATCCTAAATTACTAAAATATGGAACAATAATGTCTTTCACAAACTCTTGTTCTGTTTGTCCCTCAACTATAATATACAGCCTTTTCATCTTTGCCCTCCTATTATATTTTTTTCCCATAAATCTCCTAAACTATATTCCTCTAACCATGATTTTAATTCATCAGTATTAAGACGTTTAAAAGTGGATTGATTATCTTCTCTATCAACTACAATTAAATTTTCAGGCTCAAAGTTACTAACCAAATTAATTGATTGAGTAGAGATAATTACCTGATTATTAACAGATGCACTACGTATTAGTCCAGCCAATTTATTTATAGCAAAAGGGTGTAAACCTAACTCCGGTTCGTCAATAATTATTGTTTTGGGTGGGTGTGGTTGTAATAAAAGGGTTGTTAAGGCAATTACACGTAATGTACCATCTGACAAATTATGTGCATTAAAATACATATCCGAGTTCTTTTCTTTCCATTCAAGTTGTATTTCATTATCTTTATTTCTATCAGGATGAAGGTCAAAATGTTCAAAGAATGGTGCAATTGACCTAATTACCGCTTCTATTTTTTTGTAATTTTTTTCATGCTTATTTTTTAAATAAAACAAAAAGGCTGCTAAGTTAGATCCATCTTCCCTAAGAATGCGATTATCGCTTAGTTTACATGGAATTTTCATTTTAGAGTTTACACTTGTATCATGAAAATGATACACTTTAAAACTTTCCAAATAAGTTTTAAGATACTTTGCTCTTCCTTCCCATCTGTTCTTTAAATTTGTTTCTTCAACACCAGTTTCCCATATTTTTTTATGCCATGTTTTGTAATCCTTATTATTGGTTTCCCTAGTATTAAAATAATCACCAAGTTGATAAATATAAGCTTTGTTTGTTTGGGTTGGTTTTATTGAAAAGAAAAATGCGTTTGTATTATTAAAATCTATTAATCCGCTTATTTCATCAGATTTTTTTCGTCCGAAATGCAATAGATTATCAATTCCCCTCTCTAAAATAAAAGATTGTAATCTTTGTTCAGAAATACTATTAGCCAACTGGAAAAATGAAATAAAATTATTTTTACCAACACCGTTTGAACCGATGAGAATATTAAGAGGTTTTAATTCTATCTGCAAATCTCTAATTGACTTATAATTTTTTATAAGTATATTTTCAATCATATAATTATTATTTTTATCTGCAAATTTAGTTATTTATTATTAATCTATTTTTTTTGTTGCCCACAACTGTTAACTATTGACTAATAGCTATAAACAGTTATAAATAATCGTAAGCATTTACACTTTTAGATATAAAATTACTTACATCGCCCTTAAATTTCATTATTTCGCGTACAATGGTTGAACTTATTGGAGTGTGTTCCGATTCGGTTAATAAAAAAATTGTTTCTACTTCGCTTTTCATAAAACGGTTCATTTGTGCAATGGCTCGTTCGTATTCAAAGTCGGTTGCTGTTCGTAAACCTCTTAATATGTACTGTGCTTTAACTTTTTTGCAGTATTCAACTGTTAATTCGCTATAAATTTCAACTTTTACTTTAGGTTCTTCTTTAAAAATAGTTTCAATCATTTTCTTCCTATTTTCAACAGGAAAAAAACCTTTTTTTGAGGTGTTATAGCCAATTGCTATAATTATTTCATCAAACAAAGGAATTGCTTTTTTTACAATTGACTCGTGTCCAATAGTAAATGGATCGAAAGAGCCTGGAAATAGAGCTATTTTGTTCATTATTATTTATTTATGATAAGTTTTTTTGTATAAACTTTATTATCAGAAATTATTTTCACCAAATATAAACCACTTTTATAAGAAGATAAATTTACATTTCCACCTTCAAAATTATTATTACTATAAATTAATCGTGATTGAATATCATATATATATAATTGCCCTTTCTTATTAATATTTACATTATTAGTTGCTGGATTTGGGTAGATATTTATATCATTTTCAGCCTCAACATTTTCGGTTGAAACATAAAAATCGCCAAATACAGGACGTATCATAACAGCTCCCTCAATGGATGACTGTTGCCATTCGCCACTAATATTATAAAATAAATTAGACGATGCGTCTGTGTTAAAATCAAAACCTACGTTTAGCATATCATCGGTAGTTTGTGTCCAACCTATAAAAAAAGTTTCGTCTAAAGTGATTGGTTCGTCAAAAGTATATAAGTGAAATTTGTTCAATTCGTTTTCATATTCGGGTCTTACTCCTTCAACAATCATTATTGGTTCTAATTCAGGCATTAAGTCTTCGCCTTCACTCCAAATATTTAACCAAAAATATTGCATGCTAGCGTTTTCATAAGTTTGAGTAAAATAAATTTTTACGCCTGTAAGCAAATCACTTTTTTCTGGAGTAAATTTATATGCAACTGAGCCATATTTTGTTCCTGTTCCGTATAAACCGTAACCAGCCTCAGCACTACCATCGTCATAGGCATAGTAATCTCTAAATTCTTGAATATACTCAACGGTATTATTTACTATAGAATCGTAACTAGCTGTAACAATGTTTGCTGATAATTTAAAATCGGCAAAATCCTCATTATTCTCTGCAAAAGTAAAAGGATTTGACACAGCTAATAAAGTTTCGTTAAATGGAGGAACATTGTAAGCTCCTGCTTGCAATTTTTGAACAGGCGAGTTCCCCGATAAGTCTTCTAAATATAAATTAAGACTATCGACAAGTCGCATAAGCCTATCGTTATTTGCATAAGAGACAGCAATATTACTATTTAATGGTTTATTAATCATACTTTTATAATGCGACCAAGGCATTGAGGCATAATTACTTAATAATGATTCGAGAGGTTTACTAAAAGCAATATCTCGATGTACACTATCATTTAGGTTTCTATTTCTATTAAGGTAAACATAGTCCAAATGCCAAAAATCGCAATTTCCAGCTAGCGATGGATAAGTAGAAGTACCGAGGCTTGCATAATTTTTAAATCGGAATTTAAAACCTTTTTGCAAATATGTTTCATCAGTAATATGAATTATTTCAAAGGCAAAATCTTTATCGCCAGAGCCATTTGCAAACCATACTTCATGCCATTGCTCTTCAGTTGGTGCATAGAATTCTAAAATTAACGAATCGTTATGTTCTGGTTGATTTCCATAGCCTTTGGGTTTATAAAAGAAGCTCAAATATATGGAATTATCATCTGCATAATTCAAATTTATAGGTTTTGATGTTAATTTATCTGCAATAAAAGACGTTTCATAATTTGCACCTTCATATATTACTCCTGTGGCATCAACTGCATCAAAAGTTGCAATACCAATACTTGGCATTTTCTGACAAAGGTTGGAGTTTATATACACGTTCATATCTGCCCAATTACTTTGGTTAGGGTATATTTGTGTAGAAGAAAAATCGTCCCAAAACGGAAGTTCGAGTGTGTCTAGACTTCTGTTTTTTTCTTGTAATTTAATAAATTCTGAAAGTTTCTCTTTTGATAATTCAGGGTTTGAATTAGAAAAAGATATAAATTCTTGAGAAAAGGCACTAGTTATTTGTACCGCCAAAATAGTAATAATAAGTATAATTCGCATTTCAGGTTTTTTAATTTTATTGATTAACGTCAAAATCATCTGAAATAGTATCGGGAACCATACTAAACCATATATCTATTTCCTCGCCAGGGTGAAAAGGCGTGCCAACAGCTGGTCTTTGTTTAATTACTTTTGCATTAATGGTATCCTCATAAGAAATAACTGTTTCGTCGTAAAGTGTAGTTCCAATATTTAGCATATACTCAGCGGCTAAAAGCTCGGCTTGTTCTCTAAATAAGCCGACTAACTTAGGGGTTATAGTATTATCCATTTCATCAGACTGTCCTAAAATCAGAACAATTTTAGAGCCTTTTTCTATTTTAGTCCCAGGCTTTATAATTTTGCCTTCAAATTGTTGTTCTAACACGAGGTTATCGTATTTAGAGGGTTTATAAATTAGTTTTTCAACAGTAAGCCCGTAAGTTTCAATATCGGCTTTTGCTTGCACTAAAGTTTGATTAACAAAATTAGGCATTTTAATTATTTCGGGGTTTATCGATTTTATTGTAACAAAAATAGTTCTATTTTGCTTTACTTTAAAATCACGAGGAGGATTTTGATCTATTATAGTTCCTCGTCTGCCAACAGCATTATATACCGAATCAATTATTTTTATTCGAATGTTTTTTTGGTCTGCTAGCTCAAAAGCCTTTTCGTAGGTCATTCCTGTAAAATCGGGTACAGAGAATGCTTCACCATGATGTGTAAAAACATTCAGCCATTTAAACATTAAAAATAAAATTAATACACCTGCGACTACGGCTATAATTACGTGTTTTATAAATTTAAAACTTAATATTCTACTAAAAAAATTATCCTTCATTTGTATTTTAATTAAAAGTATTAGAAATTTAAACAAATTTAATCATATTTTTTGATAATATTGTATAAAGTATCTCTTTCTATTGGAATTCTATTAACTTGTTTTATAAGATTTACCAAATCGTTGGTTGTCATTTTGGGGTTTGAGTCCTCGGCTCCAGCCATAGAGTAAATTTTTGTTGTATCGTCAATTGTTCCATCAATATCATCTACTCCGTAGGCTAATGACAGCTGTGCAGTGCTACGTCCTATGCTTGGCCAATAGGCTTTTATATGTGAAAAATTGTCGAGGAAAATTCTAGAGATCGCATAATTCTTCAAATCTTCAATTGCTGAAACTTCTCCTATATGGGACAAACTATTATTTTCTTTTCGATATTTTAGAGGTATAAAAGTGTTAAAGCCTTTGGTTTTATCCTGAAGATTTCTTAGCCTACTTAAATGGTCAATTCTATGTTCATATTTTTCAATATGCCCATACAATATTGTGGCATTTGATGGTATTCCTACCTTATGTGCTGCTTCATGAATTGTAAGCCACATATCGGTTGATGCTTTTTCGTCGCAAAGTTCTTTCCTTATATCCTCATGAAAAATTTCAGCTCCACCTCCAGGTATTGAATCTAATCCATATTCTTTCAAGGTTTTTAAGCCTTCTTCTAAAGATAGTTTTGCTTTTTTTATCATAAACTCTAGTTCTACGGCTGTAAAAGCTTTAACGTGTAGTTCTGGTCTTATTTTTTTTATTTCGGCAATAATTTTTCCATAATAATGTAAATCACGATGTGGGTGAACTCCGCCTACTATGTGAACTTCTGTTACTGGCTTTCCATCAAATTCTCTAACTTTATTAAGAATATCTTCGGATGAAAACTCCCAAGCTCCGTCTTGATTAATTTTTCTTACATAAGAACAAAATTTACAGTTATATATGCAAATATTTGTTGGCTCAATATGAAAATTATGATTAAAGAATGTATTATCTCCGTGTTTTTCTTCTCTTACATAGTTTGCTAATGCTCCTAAATAAGATAAGTCTGCTTTTGTATATAGCAAGAGAGCTTCGTCCTCTGTAATTCTTATATTATTTACTACTTTTTGGGCTATTGCTTTAAATTCGGATGATATACTTGAGTTATTTATTAAATTTAATAATGACATGTTATTTATATTTATTCTATTTTATTTTCAATTTCCAAATATATAATAATATTAATGATTATTTAATTCTTGTGCATAAAAAAACCTTCAACATATAATTATATTGAAGGTTTATAAAAAACTCTGTAAACGAAATTCGTTTATTAATTTTTATGATTTGATTCGTCGGAAACAGATAAACTTTTTCTTCCTTTTCTTCTCTTAGCATTCAAAATTCGTTGTCCGTTTTTAGTTGACATTCTTTCTCTGAACCCATGCTTATTTTTTCTTTTCCTTTTCGACGGTTGGAATGTTCTTTTCATCGTTCTATTATTTTCTTATAAATTACAGTTCTCTATTAAGGTGTGCAAAGATATTATTTTTTTATTTTTGAACAAAATCTTTACATATTTTTTTCAAAAAAAAAACATCTTCTTATTTTTACAATATCTTAACTATTTTATTATCAAAACTATTACAATATTATTTAGGCAAA
>JAOZLS010000100.1 GCA_029934705.1 Bacteroidales bacterium
TCCCTTCCTCTCCGCAAAACCACTGTAACTTTTAAAAAACAAGGCAGTTATAGAAAAAACAAAAAAAAAGGATATTGAGTTTATATCAATATCCTTTATTATTTATCGTCATAATGCCCATAGCAAGAATGTAAAAAAACAGTATTCTCTTTTACAGAATATACAAATCGATGCTTTTCAGTTATATGCCTAGACCAAATATTTTCTTTAAAATACTTTAATCGCTCAGGCTTTACTATCCCCGTATATAAATCTTTATTCAAATCAGCTGTCAAATCTAAAATTTTAGATTTAATATTCTTATCAAACTTATGTTTTGATAAATCCTTTAAAAATCTAGCTGTAAATTGAATATTAAGCATCGAACTGTTTTATATATTCAAGGGCATTGTTAATTGTCATTTGTTTAGTTTGCCAAAACTCTACACTGTATATGGATGATGCAATTTTTATATTACGAGACAAACGACTCTCATCTTCTTCTTTAGGCTCCCACAAACCAAGTATGCATATAAACGCAGCATAATCAATAAAAGCTGAGTCTATTAGAGATATAAGCTCTTTCTCAAATTGTTTTTCAATTTCGATTAGCCCCTTATTAATAATCGCTGCTATTAATAAATAAAATTCAAACTTTAAGGACTTATCTAATAAAGGGATTATTTTACCCTGCTCTTTTATTATAAACATTTCAATAAGCTCTTGTATTTCCTTAACTGTATATTCTCTGCTAACAGTTATTTTATTTTCATCTTCCTTTGAAATGTGCTTTACAATTTTGTAATACTCTGTATATACTTCTATTAACTCTGTATTAAGATTGTAATTTTTATTATTATCAAAATGGTTTTTTATGTGACTCTCTAAGTTTAATATATATAATTTCCAATCCTCTTTTGTTTCAGAATTAAATGAGGAATTCATTTTTAAAGTTAAAATTAAATCTCTAGTTTTTAAATATATATTTTCAAACTCCTCTTTGTTTTCCAAAGCAGAAATTATTTTAGAGATTAATTCTTTAACAATTTTATTTATAGAATTTAACTCATTATCCTTAGATAAAATATTTGCGGGTATCACCTTAGAATAAAACATAACTGTATTTTTTATAGAATTTATATAACGATGTGTACATTCTTACACAAATAAGTGTTCAAATATATCATAATATACGAAATAATAAACGGTTTTGTTGTACATTTTGTTAAAAGTTTTACTTTTCACACAAATTTCATCTCCAGCCTTTGTAATTCCAAAATTATGAAAACATTACAATTAATACGCTAAAAAGTCAATAGAGCTAAATTCCTGTAGAAATTTAGCTCTATAAATATGCTTTGTAAGCTCATTAGGCTTTTTACTCTGCTTTATCCCTTTGTACTTGTTTTTTGTCAGATCCTTTACAATCATAATTATTTAACTACTTCTTTTTTTGCTCCGTATAGCTCTTTGTACTTTGCTTTTATAAGCTTAGCATTTCTTTCAAATTGTTCATTTGTAACATAATGCTTTTCCGGAGAACTTTCTTCGTAATAATATTCTGCTTTAGCAATTGTTACTTTTTTCCCTTTTATTAAAACTGTTAAGCTACCTTCTGCACTTATTTTTTTTCCATAACTTTATAAATGAAATGATTGACACTCTGCTTTTAATTTAATTTTCCCTTATTATTATTTTACCATTTAGTGTTTTTACAGCAACAAGTTTTTGCACAAAACCTTGTTGTATATTTTCGGTTCTTGGAGAAAAATCATTTTCATACAAGCAGACAATCTCTTTTACACTTTTGTTAATTTCTTTTTTAGAATAAGCTGCACCAACGAGACCTTCATATTCATCAGAAATTATTGAATATGCATCTTTTTCTTTATATATCGAAAAAATAAATTTATTAACTTTCATTATTACTTTAGTTTACTGTTATTTATACTCATGTAAGTTCCTCTTATTTTCCGTATAATTCTTCATGTTTTAGTCTAAAGCGTTCTAAATTTCTTTCAGCAATTTCAGTTGTTTCTAAATGTTTTGAAGGGTTTTCTTTATAATATAAATATTCAATATCATTTATTGTAATTTGCTTTCCTCGAATTGTTAGAGTCATACTCTTTTTTCCTTTTTCCATGATTTTTTTTATAAATGAAATGCCAAACACCTGGATTTCTACTTTATTTTCCTAAATACCATTTTATATTACAGTGTATTTTTCAACTCTCTTTAAAAAAAACAAATCAAAAAGTTCGTTTGCATCTTTTTTTTATAAAAATACCTGAAAAATTCTTTTATACAAGAACAATAAGCATAAAATCACAAACATTTTTTTTATAAAAAAAACTAAACTGTTTCACTTTCTTTTTTACCCCCAATAACAAACCTATCGTAAACAAATAGTCCAAGAACTGCAACTGCACCAATAATTGTAAAAACTATCCAAATTTGCGACGGATTATAAGTATCCCATAAAAATGAAGTAAGCTCTGTATTTGTCATACCCATTTGCTCTGCTGCCCTATTAAAATAATGATTTTGAGTAAATGTATCGGTTATTTCCGGCATTTGAATACCTCTAGCTGCAACTTCTCGTTTTACAATACTTACTTTATCACTCATTCTCTCATAAACTCTTCCTGAAAGTATTCCTGCCAAGAAATTTCCTGCTGCAATAGGTAAAAATGAATATCCCATGTATAAACCAACTTTATCACGTGGTGCAATCCCTGCTATATACTCCGTAATTTTAGGCGAGGCAGCCATTTCGCCTAAAGCAAAAATAAATATACCAAGCACAACATAACCTGTTTGGTGGGTTGCAAAAGTAAGCCCAACACCTATTGCTGCAACAATAATTCCTGTAATCATTGAGTTTATAGGTTTCATTCTCATTACTAAAGTGGAAACCAAAAGTTGAAATAGAATTATAAAACCAGCATCAAAACTTACTACCATTTCGGGCTTTACAATACCTTCGCTAGTACCAAAAAACCATGTTAAGCCAGACCAAATTGATGCAAAAAAATTATATAAATCATGTGTATCAACCCATTGATCTATAAAGTTTGGTAGTGTATAAAATATCTGGTTAAACATTGTCCAGAACCCAATTATAAAAACTAGAAACAGAATAAAATTTGAATCTCTAAATATTGTAGTAATATTTGCGAATATTTTTTTGTTTGCATCGCCAATTGGTAATTTATTTATAAAACTGGTGAATTTAAAGCTAACTCTTTCTTTTAAAAGGAATAAAAAGAATGATTCAACAAAATATATAAGAACAAATACTGTAAATAAGCTTATAAATATTACTATTGACGAAATCATTATTACTAATAATTTAGCATAGTCGTAAAAAATATTTTTGCTTTCTAAGGGTGTTTCTCTTTCGGGTTCTTTATAAAATATAATTACAATAAGTAAATTTATAAGTATTGATATTGAAGACATTATAAAAACATAGTCCCAACTAATAATTCTTAATTTAGAAGCAATTACAGGACCAAAAAAACCACCAATATTTACCATCATATAAAATATACCAAAGCCAATAGATGAAGTTTCGTCATTCGTAGTTTTAGCTATTGTTGCCGAAACCACTGGTTTAAAAAGGGCGGCACCAATAGCGACATACAAAAATGCAAAAAACACAAAGCCATAAGTAGTAAAGGACCCCATCATAAAATACCCCGACGATAAAATTATATAAGCTAGAATAAGCACTTTTTTGTAACCAAACCTATCCGCCAAAGCTCCTGTAACAATAGGCAACAAATACAAAATAGCGGTAACAACCCCCATTATATCACCTTTTTGAGTTTGTGAAAAGCCTAAAGCTCCTTCATCGGTTGAGTTTGTAAGATATAATGCTAATACGGCAAATAATCCGTACCACGCCCATCTTTCAAACAATTCCATAATGTTTGCTACCCAAAATACTTTTGGAAATTTCTTAATAATTTTAGTTAATCCTGCCATATTATTATATTTATATTGAAATTTAGTAATTTAACTAAAGCTTTTAAGATAAAAATTTGCACTTAAAGCTTTTTTTTTGAACTTTGCAAACATAATAAAAACAGACATACTTTCCATGTTTAAATTTAAGCCGGAACAAATTATTACGAAAATGCCGGAACATTTCAATGATATACGACCTTATAATAGTGTCGAAGCAAAGGAGGCTCTTAAACGCCTCCAAAAATCGGATGTGTTTTTTAGTGTCTTGAAATACCTTTTCCCTGAAGAGAATAGAGCAATTCATGAAAAAATAATGACAGAAGTTAATTCTGTGAGAGACTTTCAGGTTAAAATAATGGCAAAAGTTGTTTCTAGAATTTCAACATCAACTATGACAAACTTTAGTTTTTCGGGACTCGAAAACCTAAAAAAAGGAGAAAGCTACCTTTTTATTTCAAATCATAGAGATATTTTTTTAGATTCTGCTCTTTTGCAATTATTATTAGTAGAAAATGGGTTTGATACAACCGAAATAACTTTTGGAAACAACTTAATGAAAGACCCATTAATTGTTGAAGTTGGTAAAATTAATAAAATGTTTAAAGTTTATAGGCACGGTAAACCTAAAGAGTTATTAGAAAAAACCTCTCAACTATCTGAGTATATTAGATATGCTATAAATGTAAAAAATGAATCGGTTTGGATTGCACAGCGTGGAGGACGAACAAAAGATGGCAATGACACAACTCAAGCTTCTGTAATTAAAATGTTTAACTCTTCGGGAAAAAAAACTTTTGAAGAAAACATTAGAGAGCTAAAAGTTGTACCTCTTTCAATTTCTTATGAATACGAACCTTGCGATGAATATAAAGTTAAAGAGCTTTTTGACTCGATAGATGGAACATATAAAAAAGCAGAAAAGGAAGATTTTAATTGTATTATTGAAGGGGTTAAAAAAAACAAAGGTAATGTACACATATCAATTGGTAAAGTTATTGACGAAGAACTTGACGTACTAAAAAATATTAAAAGAATTAACGAAAAGGCGTCTTATTTATCTTCATTAATTGATAAACATGTTTATAAAACTTATAAATTGTGGCCAGGAAATTATATAGCACTAGATATTTTAAACTCCAATTATAATTACAAAAAACACTATACAGAAGAACAAAAAACTTATTTTGAAACTTATATTAACAATCAATTAGAAAAAATACCAGGTTATACAAACGGTCATAAAGAATTATTATTGAAAATTTATGCCCAGCCCGTTATTAATTCAGAAAAATAATGAATTCAGAACGAAAACGATTTACTCACAGTCTTATTTTTCCTTCATTTTTATTAATAATAATGTGGATTGTAAAACTGTATGAGTATTTGGCTGATACAAGTTTCTCATATTTAGGAATATTCCCATTAAAATTAAAAGGATTAATAGGAATTATTTTTTCACCATTTCTTCATGGCGATTTTAAACATCTTTTATCCAACACCGTCCCATTTTTTTTCCTTAGCGTTGGTCTATTCTTTTTCTATAGAAAATCGGCTTATAAAATATTTTTCAGCATATATATATTAACTGGCATTTGGGTTTGGCTAATAGGGCGGCAATCGTACCATATAGGCGTAAGTGGAGTAATATATGGTATTGCTCTTTTTATTATGATTTCAGGCTTAATTCATGCACGTAAATCGCTTATTGCGGTATCATTTATTGTAATATTTTTATATGGCAGCATGATTTGGGGTGTTTTGCCTACGGATAAACACATTTCGTGGGAATCGCATTTAATGGGTGCTGTTAGTGGAATACTTGCTGCTATTTGGTTTTCAAAAGAAAGCCCCGATTTTGAAGAAAAAATTATTCATAAACAAGAATACCAAGAATATGAAGACATTAGTATAAGCGACTCGAGCTATACTAATATTGAGTATTTTTATGAAGAGGAGGATTGAGGGAGATTGAGAGAGATTGAAAAACAGCAAAATCATAAAAATCAGCATTTCAAAAAAAGCAAGAACACTGATGACTCAGATTTATTGAGATAAGTTTATGATAAAAAAATAAAAGTGGTTGAAATAGAAATAAACAAAAGATTTGACTAGCTCAACTTCTTTGGTAATTCCCCATTTTTGCTAATTAGTATTCCTTTTATTCCTGCTTTTTTGGCAGCCTCAACATCTCGTACAGAATCGCCTATAAAATAGGATTCGGTTTTATTAATATTAAATCTTGCTACTGCTTTTTCTAGTAATAATGAATCGGGTTTTCTACAAATACAGTTTTCAATACTATTATGATGAGGGCAAAAATAAGTTTCTGTAATTATAATGTTTTCTTTTTTAAAAGTATCAGTCATAAAAGCATGAAGTTTTTCGACATCTTTTATTGTATAAAGTTTTTTAGAAATACCTCCTTGATTTGAAATTACAATAATTAAATAGCCTTGCTCTTGATATCCCCTAATTACAGGAAATATATGAGTGTTAAATTCAAAATCAGCAATTTTAGAAACATAATAATTGCTTCTCGGATTATTTATTACTCCATCTCTATCTAAAAAAACTGCTTTATTCATTTTATTAAATATTTTATTAACATCAAACACAAGAGATAACACAATGGCAATCAATGCATTACGCCGTACGCAAAGTTTGCAAATCACTTATTAACAGACACTTCCAAGTGCTATGCACGCTGTAAGGTCAAATATAATAGACTTTATAGTAAAAAAGCTATCTAAAAATATTTTAGATAGCTTTTTTATTATTTTCTAAATTATTTTTTAGAAAAATTTATGCCTTAAATCTTCTACTTCTACAGAGTTTTTAACAGAATTATATATTTCTCTGTTAGATCTAAATTGAAGTCTATTTTGAGCATTTGTCTTATCATTTGTTAAGTCAACATTGCTAAGGTCGTCAACTCCTGTAAAAGAAGTAACTTTAATTACATAAACACCTGCAAGTCCAATAATAGGTTCTGAAATTTGATCTTTTGCAAGACTAAATGCAGTTCCTAAAATAGCAGGTTCTGAACCTAAATTATTAATTCGTGATGCAGAGAAGTTTATATTTTTAGCTATTGAGTTTAATGCTTTAATTTTAGTTGCTGCATCTTTAAAGTTCTTGTTTGAGGCAATAGCAGCTTTTAGTTCTTTTGATAAAATAGTACCTTTCTTCTCTAATCTAACTTTAGCTATAATTGCATCTCTTATTTGATCTAAAGGAGCAATTCCTTCTTCTTTTATTTGCGAAACGATTGCAACAACAAAATTATTTCCACTTTGAAATGCTTCTGAAACATTCTCTTGTTCTGTTTCACTTTTAAATGCCCAAGTTATAATTTGACGTGCATTTTCAACACCTGCAATAACTTCGGTAGAAGGCGTAAGATCAAGAGCAACTCTTTTAGTTAATTTAGCTTTTTCTATTTCTGCATCAAATCCTTCGATACTGTTTTTTGAAGCAGCAGAGAAGTTACGTGCTTTGGTAAAGAAAGCAGCCATTGTTTCTTTTTGTGGTAAAACTTCTTTATCTAAAATAGCTATTAATACTTTAGTTTTATATTCGCTTTGCCAAGTTATTTCAATTATATGAATTCCATATTGTGATTCAACAATAACTAAATCGTTTGTTTTTCCATTAAAACATGCGTCATTAAATGCTTGAACCATGCTACCTTCAACAAATTTACCTAAGTCGCCACCTTTTGTAGCCGAACCTTTATCTGCTGAATGTTGAATTGCAAGTGTTGCAAAATCATCACCATTTTCAAGTAAACCTTTAATACTGTCAGCAATTATTGTTGCAGCAGCCATGTCAAGAATTTTCTGTCCGTCAGGCTGAATTAAAATATGTCTTGCTTCAACTGAGTCTGGCATTTCTTGTCTTCCAATAAGTCTTTTTATTTTGTAAAATCCGTTTTCTAAAATTGGACCTTTAACTGTTCCTAGTTCAGCAAAAAAGAAACTTGAGTCTTTAACTTCCTCTTGAGTTAAGTGCTTATTAATAAAAGTAGTTTGCGAATTTGCTATTACGTAATTTATTATATCACTTGTAGTAGAGTCAATATTTATTGCTGAAAAATCGGCTTTATAATCTTCTAACTCAGCCTTAGCATCATCAAAATCTTTTTGCGAAGGAACTATTTTAAATGAAACATAAGCAATATCTCTTGTATGCTCTTGCTCATATTCATCTTTATGCTCATTGTAATAGTCAGAAATTTCTTTGTCTGAAACAACAATTGTACTATCTACAATAGTATTATATTTTTTACCAATATATTTGAAATCGACTAATTGAACTCTTTCTTTATATAATGCGCCAGCATCAAAGCTAGTAACATTTATGCCTTTACTTATTAATGATGCATATTTTGCATATTTCTTATTTTCTCTCATTTGATTTTCAAGATACAAACCAAACACTTTATATTCTGGAGTTTGATCTATATTTGAGAAAAACTGAATTGCCGCAGCTGAATTATACTGACCTGTTTGTTGGTCGGTAAACAATTGTCTAATTGATGGGTCTGCATCAATATTTTGTCCTCTTACCATTTCGGCAAGTTCTAAACTACTAACATCAATACCACTATTCTCATAACGAGACGAGAAGATATATTTTCTTAAAATTTCTTCCCAAACTTGTTCTTGTAATTGCTTTTGAGTTTCTTGGTCAATACTTGTTTTTCTTGTTTGTATTTTATAAACCTCTTCCCATTGTTTATATATAAGTTGAAATTCGTCAATTGATACTGATTCTCCGTCAATTACAGCCATTTCTTTTTGGTCTCCAGAGAATAAATTACCTCCACTGTTAACTAAATCACCTAAAATAAATGCGAATAATGCAAAACCGATAACAACTGCGATAAGTGCTCCTCTCTTCCTGATATTCTCTAATGTAGCCATTTTTAAACTATTAGTAAATTTTTAATATTGTAATAAATTTGAATTGGCAAATATAAAAAAAATATCTTATATAAAGCACTAATAAATTTATTATAAATTTGCAAATTCCAAAGAATATAATTATGATTTAAAAGAATAGTCTTTTTTATGAGATTTGCTTAAAATTAAATAATTATTAATTTTATCGATATAAAATAAATATAACAATGGATAAATTTTTACATAGAGAAATCTTTAACATAAAAGATAAAAATCATTTTACTAAATTATGCCTACAAACATTTAAACATCAAGCCATTAATGTTGATATTTACGCACAGTATATAAGCGAATTAAAAATTAATATAAACAAAATTAATCGGGTTGAAGTCATTCCTTTTATTCCTATTGATTTTTTTAAAACTCATAAAATTAAATCAAAAAGGAAGCAAGAGGAAACTGTATTTTTAAGCAGTGGTACTGGAATGGTCGGTCGTAGTAAACATTATGTAACCGACCTTAGTTTATACGAAAAAAATTTTAATTATTGTTTTAATTATTTCTATGGTAAACCTCAAGACTTTGTTTTTTTAGCACTGCTGCCTTCTTACTTAGAAAGAGATGGTTCTTCGCTAATTTATATGGCAGAAAAACTTATTCAGCAAAGTAAAAACCCTAATAGTGGCTTTTATTTGAATGAATACGACAAACTTTACTTAAAATTACTTGAACTTGAAAAGAGTAACATAAAAACTATACTTTTAGGTGTTAGTTTTGCTTTAATCGATTTTTTTGAGAAATATAATTTGCAACTAAAAAATACTATTATTATTGAAACTGGTGGTATGAAAGGACGAAAAACAGAGCTGGTAAAAGAAGAATTACATAAAATTTTATGTGACGGCTCTGGTGTTACAAAAATTCATTCGGAATATGGAATGACCGAATTATTATCTCAAGCATACTCAAAAGGAGAAAACATTTTTTATTGTCCGCCTCAAATGAAAATACTTATTAGAGACGTAAACGACCCATTTAGCTATTTAGAAAATGGCAAAGCTGGCGGAATTAATGTAATTGATTTAGCAAATATTAACTCATGCTCGTTTATTGAAACAAAAGATTTAGGAAAAAAACACGATAACGGTAGTTTTGAAGTTCTAGGGCGTTTTGATAATTCAGATGTTAGAGGTTGCAATTTGCTTGTAGTGTAATGTATCTAAATACATAATTCACAGGTGTTATAAAGTAAAAGCAAGGATTTTTGCCTCCATGCCTATTTCAGGTGTTTTCACCTGAAAGTTAATTTACTAAAACAATCCTAAACCTATAACCCTTTAAACTACATAAACTCGTACTTTTCGCTTTTTAAGTTTGCTATTATTTGTTATTTCGATAAGCTGCTCTATTTTTTCGGCAGGTACAGCAACAAATGCACAATCCGTTTTTAGCTCAATTACCCCTAATTCGTCTTTGTTTAATTTTCCTTGTTTAAAAAACAAGCCTGCAATATCGCCTTTTGAAATTTTATCTTTTCGTCCTCCCGAAATAAATAAAGTTTTCCATGAAGAAGCTTTTGGCGTAGGTTTATCTTCCAATTCTTCTATTTCAATATCCCTAATAAAGTCAGCGGATTTTTCTTGCTCCCACTTTAGTATATATGCAGTTCCGTTGCTATTCATTCTAGCTGTTCGTCCGTTTCTGTGGGTAAATTCTTTTTCTCTTGAAGGAAGCTGATAATGAATAATAAACTTCATTTCAGGAACATCTATTCCTCGTGATGCTAGGTCGGTAGCGATTAATAGCTGATGTGTTCCATTTCTAAACTTAATTAATGCTCTTTCTCTATCGTTTTGTTCCATTCCTCCAAAAAAAGTACCATGACTAATGTTTTTTTCTGTAAGAAAATCACTTACTCGCTGAATTGATTCTTTAAAATTACAAAAAATAATGCCTGGCTCGTTTCCTATATGGCTTAATAATTCGACTAAAGTTTCTAATTTATCTTTATCAACCGAAAGCACAATTTTCTTTTCTAATTCGGAAGCACCCTTGCTAATATTATTTATATACTTAGGGTTAATTAGTCTTATAAATGTTGGAATTTCTATATTATGTGTAGCAGATGTTAGGATTTTTTTTCTAACATTCATTAAAGAATCGACTATATCAACCATATCAGACTCAAAACCAATCTCTAAGGATTTATCGAATTCATCTAAAACCAGTATATTTATATCTTCTGTTATAAAAGTATCTCGGCGTAAATGGTCGGCTACTCTGCCAGGAGTACCAACAATAATAGCAGGTGCATGTTTTAAATTTATTCTATCTTTATTGAAAGATTGTCCGCCATAAACGGCATTTACTTTAAAACCAGTTCCCATTTCTCTAACAACTTGTTCTATTTGAATAGCTAATTCCCTGGACGGAACAATAATTAGAGTTTGTACATTTGAACAAGCTGTATCTAATTCTGCAATAATTGGCAATAAGAAAGCTAAGGTTTTTCCTGTACCAGTTGGCGAAAGCAAAATAATTTCTGAGTTAGAAGAAATTATGTCTTGTGCTTCTTCTTGCATTGGATTTAATTTCTCAATTTTTAATTTCTCAAGAATATCTTTTGTGCTTTTATTTAACATTTTGCGTATTTTTATAATTATTCGCTACAAAATTAATAAAAAAAGAGCAAAACTAAATTAGCTTTGCTCTTTATTATATTTATTCTCTAAATGCTATT
>JAOZLS010000410.1 GCA_029934705.1 Bacteroidales bacterium
GTATGAATGCTTATCGAGATATTAAAAACTCAATTGACACTGCTTTTGAAAAAGGGATTGAAAAAGGAATGGAAAAAGGGATTGAAAAAGGAATGGAAAAAGGGATCGAAAAAGAAAAATTTGAAATTGCTGAAAAATTAAAGAATAATGGTATTTCAAATGATATAATTTCTGCAACAACTGGCTTATCCAAAGATGAAATTAATAAATTGTAGTAAACACCTATTTATAAATACAACCATAGCAAAACATGGCGGTATTTCCACATCGATAATACCTGAAGGTCTAGGACACACAACCGAGAATACAACCCAAATTTATCTCGACAGCTTTGGTAACGATGTTATTGATAAAGCTAATGATATTATTACTAATTTGGGGTGATTATTACATCAGATAAACTGCATTTCAAAGAACTTTTTATATATTTACCACTCTTTGAATTCGTGGCACACCTAAGCTTAGCGGGGAATATTATACTTAAAACTTTAATTGCTTATTTTTTTTCTTGTTTATTTAATTCTGTTTTTAATTCACTAAGTAATTGTTTTTCTGACGGAATGTAAAGTTCATATTTGCTTGCTAATATGTTCTTTTCATTTTTAGGAAGTGTAAATTTTACCATTGCATCATTTTTGGCAGCACATAACAAAATACCAATTGTTGGATTTTCATATTCTTGTTTTTCAATTCTATTATAATAATTGACATACATTTGTAACTGCCCAATATCTTGATGTGTAAGTTTATGTGTTTTAATTTCAATTATCACAAAACATTGCAGTAGTCGGTTGTAAAATACTAAATCTGCATAAAATTCATCACCCTCGATATGCAAACGCTTTTGTCTAGCAACAAATGAGAATCCATTTCCAAGTTCTAATAAGAAATCTTGTAAATGAGTGATAATTGCACTTTCCAAATCTTGTTCGTAATATGATGTTTTGCGTTCCATTTCCAGAAATTCTAAAAACATCGGGTCTTTTATAATTTCTTTGGATTCGGATGGTAACTGTTCTCCTTTGGCTACTACTAAAACGCTTTCCTTATCATTACTCATTAATAATCTTTCGTATAAGCTACTGTTTACTTGCCTCTCTAATTGTCTGACAGACCAATTGTTTTTTTTTGCTTCTACCATATAAAATTCCCTTTTATCTTGATTTTCAAAGCGTATAAGTATCTTATATTGACTCCAACTCAATTGCGAATACAGTGTGTTCGCAATTGGGAAAGTTCGGTAAAACTGACGAGCTAATTCTATTTGACGACGGCTAAATCCGGTTCCGTATAACGGCTCTAATTCTTGTGCTACACGCTTTGTAACATATTTTGAATACTCTGCTCTGTCTTTACCGCCTTGTTCTTCTTTAAAAACCCTTTCTCCGATTTCCCAATACATTTGAACTCGATGAAAATCAACAGACTTTACAGCTTTAAGTTTCGCATTTTCAATGATTTGAATTAAATCATTTATTATTACTGAGCTATTAATTTCAAGTTTGTCCATTGTTTGAGATTGTTTTTGAATTGCGAATACAGTGTATTCGCAATTGTAATTTTCTGTTTATTAGTATATTTATGTGTTAAAAGCCCTCGTTCGGCTCCGTTTGTGTTTGAATCGCTCTATGTATAACTTCACTGTTCATAAGAAATCAGTTTTAGTGATGTCAAATATTACATTTTTCCTGCATAAATTTTTGACTAAATTAGCAAAAATATTTAATATTTTATAAAATAATTTATAGCCACAACTTGTCCCGTTTTTTTCGGAAGACTATAAAAATAAATAGACGAATGTAGGAATATTTGCCTAACTTTTGTTACTTTTTTACAACCTCAAGGGAATTGGGTATTGTTTAATTAGTGTCCGTCTATAAAGTCTCTAAATATTCTGATTATTGTCATTTCGACCGGTAGGGAGAAATCATAATGTCCTAGCTAATAGCGAAGAAGATTTCTCAATTTTGAAAAAAAGTTATCGAAATGACATAAATGACGACTTTATGGACAAACTCTAATTAAAGTCTAAGAGAGTTAATTTTTGTGTTGAAAAGATAAGTATTATTTTTCATCATCTTATCTTTTTGCAACAATTTAAAATGCTATCGCATTTTAGTAGTTAGAAAACTACTGATAAAAAAAAGGCGAAGACGCAGTCTTCGCCAAGCTTCTTTCTTTGTTTTTGCATACTTCAGGCAGAAAAGGTATATCCGACTAATTTTGTAATAGGTGTTTGTGCACTTACTTGAATAAATGCCAAAATAATAAACAATAAAATAAATACCCATCGTTTCATAACAAAATATTTTTTTAAATAAAGTTGGCTCTAGTTTTTTACACATCTAAGTGAATTATAACAATCTTCTCGATAATTAATAATATTATTATTGTCTTCAATTAAAAGAAGCATTTTATTTTTAGAACAACTGTGAAAAGCTGCATATCTTCCCATATATTCATATACTTGTCCAACTCTTGTATTAAAAATCCCTCCTGCAAGAGCAGTAAACCCACTTTCATTTGTTCCATTTGCAAAATTCCAATGGTCAGTTCCTTCTTCTTTTAATTCCCCCCCTGCTTCATCTTCTCCTCCCAGAAAATCTATCAATTCATTCCATTCCGAATTACTCGGGATATGCCAGCCTGCAGGAGCAATGCCTTGTACACCACTCGGATTTCCATCATTCGCATTTTCGCCGTTCATTATTTGTTCCCAATTGTATAGTCTGCCGTAAATGTCTTCATTTAAGGGATTGTCATCATATACTTTAGAGCCTGCAAGATTATATTTCAGATTTTCCGCCATCCAAGTTTGGTTTCCTATAGTTACGGTTAGGTATGTATTCCAATCACGAGTATCGGTAAAACTACTAATTATAGGGTCGCCGAAAACTTTAAAAGACCATACAGAACTTTCTATTGTAGAGCCGTCCGTTTTTTTTGCGATGATTTTCCAATAATAGGTTTGATTATTCAGCAAACGGTCAGTATGATAGTAGTTTTCAGTAATGTCACTAGCCAATAATTCAGGACTATTACTCGTTCCGAGATAAATATCATAGGTTAATGTCTCAGTATTATCACAAAACCATTGAAGTTTAGGAAACCATGGTCCGTTTTCTTCTCCGTTTGCAGGTAAAATAAGTTTTGGCGGAATAAAAGATGTTGTAAAACTCCATATCGGTCCGTCAACTATATTTCCAAAAGAATCGTTCACGTCTAGTCGCCAAGCATAACTCTGATTCCCTGTCAAATTATTAATTGCATAAGAATTTTCAGAAAAATCTTGTTCAATTAATAACATATTTCCAGGTTTTCCAAAATATATATTATAAAATAATAATTCTCCATTAGGTTCATTGCATTCCCAAGTCAGGGATGACGGATTTTGATTCATAGAATTATTTCCTGGGAAAGGATTAAAAGGAATCCCAGGAGGTAAATTCCCGATAGAAAAACTCCAAATATCACTTTCTGATCTCTCACCTTTTTCATCTTCTGCAATAATTTTCCAAAAATAGGTTTTATTACTTTCAATAGGCAGACCTTCTGTATACACATGTTTATCAAATAAAGTTGTAAATAATTTTGGCGGATTTTCAGTTCCAAAATATAGTT
>JAOZLS010000101.1 GCA_029934705.1 Bacteroidales bacterium
TATGGTATCTTTTTCTAAACTTTATATAGTAGCCTTTTGATTTAGAGTCTTGAAAATCTTTCAGGTTCTCTTTTAAATTATTTATATCAGAATAAACTGCCATATATAATTTTTTCCATGATGCTAAATAATCGTAAATTTCATAGCCTTCCTCATCGTAGTTATAATCGTTTATATTTAAACTACTCAATAACATGTCGGGAATTATAAGCGAATCTTTAATTGTTTGTGCTTTTGCATCTAGGACATAAAAATTATGATAGTATATGTCAAGGTCTATTTTCTTTACACCATCCCCATCTCTATATTTTTTTAGTGTATTTATATATTCAGGAATTTTACGGTTTTGTATTATTATTTCGCTTTTTAAAAGTTCTAGTTCTTTTATTCTTAATATATTTATAGAATCAATATCGTAGCTTCCTTCTTCAATCTCATCTTCCATAAGTTCAAGTGCATCAAGACTTTCAATTAATTTTGGTATTAATTTGTCTTGGTTGTAATTCGCATTACTTTTTATTTGATCGTAGGCAAAGTATTGTTTTTCAAATTTATTGTTTCGAAATTGTTCTACCATTAATGCTTCATAAGCCCACCTTGAGCCCATTAAATCGGCAATTACGGGTACTTTATCTACACTACTTATTACTCTATTTAATTTACTAAAACTAAACATTGCTCCTCCAAGTGCCATCTGAGGAATCATTATTAGAGGTATAAGTATATATATTGTTACAGCAGAATTAAATGTTGCCGAAATATTTAAGCCTATGATGTTTGCAAGTACAAATATGGAGAATAATGCAATCCAATACTGAAGATACATTCCTTCAATTCCTAATATAGTATTTCCTATTAATACAAATAATATTGCTTGAATTGCTGATATCGCTGTAAGAATAACAATTTTTGAGACTAAATAGCCTGAACGACTTAGATTTAAGAATTTTTCTCTTACTAATATTTTTCTATCTCTAAATATTTCTTCGGCACTAACTGTCATTCCTAAAAATAGGGCAACGACAATACTCATAAATATATAAGGAGGAATATTTTCGTTGTCGTAAAATATATATTCATTTGAGTTAGGGTCGGCAATATACCTTATTATATATGCTAAAATAAATCCTAAAAGTGGTGCTTCAAGCAAGTTTAATATAATATACTGTGTATTACTTATTTTTGATAATACATCACGAGTTAAAAATATAGAGAATTGCTTAAACCATCCTGGAATTTTCAGGTTTGTATCTGGTTCTTCCTTTATTTGATCTATTTCTTCATTCTCTACTTTTTCTTGATAATGGTGTTCCCATTGTATAGGTGTAACTTTTCGTAAATCGGTATAATTACCAAACTCATCAACCACCTGAGCTTCAATCACATCAAACATTATTTCAGGGGTAACATTTCCACAAACAGGACATTCCCCTACATCACTATTTATCTGATTATCTACTTTCTTAAAATGAACTACAGCCTCAACTGGGTTTCCAAAATATATCATATAACCGCCTTGGTCAAGTATAACCATGCGGTCAAACATTTTATATATTTCGGATGATGGCTGGTGAATAACTACAAATATGAGTTTACCTTTTTGGGTAAGCTCGCTTAATAGTTCCATTACGTTTTCGGAGTCTCTTGATGACAGCCCAGATGTAGGCTCGTCAACAAAAAGGATTGCTGGTTCACGAATAAGTTCCAATGCAATGTTAAGCCTTTTTCGTTGCCCTCCACTAATGGTTTTATTCATGGCATTACCAACTTTTAGGTCTTTCTTATCGCTTAAACCTAAGTCTTTAAGTGTTTTTAATACAACTTCTACTATTTCTTCTTCATTTTTGTCTTTAAAACAAAGTTTTGCATTATAATATAAGTTTTGATATACTGTAAGTTCTTCAATAAGAAGATCATCCTGAGGAATATATCCAATTATACCTTCAAGTTTATCTTTTTCATGATGAAGATCTATTCCATTTATATCTACACTTCCCGAAGATGGTATTGCTATTCCTGACAGTACATTTACCAGTGTTGTTTTTCCTGCACCACTTGCTCCCATTATTCCTACAAGTTTTCCGTGGTCAACAGAGAAACTAACATCTCTTACTCCTATGTCGCCAGTTTTAAACCTGTATTCTATTTTATTTACATTAAATGAGAGTTTAGAAATTTTCAAGTTAGACATGTAATGTGCAATGACATCACTGTAATAAATTGGTTTTCCTTTGGGTAGTTTTATTGTGCTACCTGGTGCAAATAGGTATATTCTATTATTGTAAACACTTGTACTATTTAAGAATACGTCTTGTTTTCCTGTATATTTAAGGAAATGAAGTTCTGCACTTTTGATTTGTAATATTATTACGCTTCCGTGTAATAATTCCGATTTTATTTTTCTACTTTTCTTTGATTCAAATTCTTTATCATTAATTATAAGTATTGCTTCGCTTTCGAGTTTTTTATAATCTTCTTGAATTATAAATTTCTCTATTTCTAAAACTTCCTTTTTCTCAATGTTAAAGACATCGGCTACTGTTGAGATTATTGCTAATCGTTGCTCTGTAAATTTTTTCTCGGCATTAATTAGTTCGTACAGCCTAACTAAAACAATTACTTTTTGTTTATGATTAAGTGTTTTATTAATTCTTCTACAAATTCCAAGAACTCTAACAGAGTCTCCTACTTTTGTAAGAGCACTAGTGCTTTTTGCGGTATCACCTTTTTTTGCTTTCTTTTTTTTCTTTTCTTCGAGTTCAGTCTTTTTTAAAAACAAGGTCATATACTCCTTTACTTGATCTTCGCTAAGTTGCGATGTCAAGAAGGTTTCTACAAATTTGACTTCTTTTTTCTCTACCCCTTCATCTTGTTTTGCAATAATTGCAAACAGCTGCATTAGGGCTTTTAATATTTCTTCACTCATTTCTAAAAAGGTTAAACCTCAAATTAGAATTACTAATTTGTTAATCAATAGTATAGCTTACTTGCTCAAAAGGGACTTCAACTATGTCTTCATATTCTTCTCCTGCTTCTTCCATGTCTTCGTCATCATCTGGAAAATGCCATCTAATAAGAACTTCGTTTCCATCATCGTGTATATCTTCTAATTTTAGAAGTATATCTAATAATAATTTAGATGATGCAGTATTAAAATACTCTAACTTAAAGTTAAATACTGTTTTTTTCAAAGGGCTTTCAGCATACTCTTCTAACCATTCAAGTATTGGTCCGTAAAATGTAACTACATCTTCGGGTAGAGATCGTCCAGAAATTTCCATATAGGAGGCGTCTGCTGTTGCGTCTAGTGTTACTTGAGGGGTATCGTCTGTACCTTGTATTTTTATTATGTCCATATTAATCTTTTTTATTTCTCTCTTGAGACTGTTGATGTTAATACAAAAAATGAGCTATTATCGTCTATTTCTAGAAAAGAGTAAATTAGCTTTTCTCCTGTTTTTCTTGCAATGTCAATAAATCCGAGTCCAGCTCCTCCTTTGGGAGATAGTCGTCCTTCGCGCATTTGTTGCTTGTACAGTTGTTTAAGTCCGTCTTTGTCAAGGTTGTTAATGTTTTCAAGCATTCTCTTTAAATCATTAACTTTGTTTGTTTTTACAATATTTCCTGTTGTAATATTGTATTCTTCATCATCTTTGCTTACTAGGAATATTCCTCGTCCATCTTTTGAGGTAATAACATCGTTCCTATTTTCGGCATGTTTGCTGATGTTTTGTAAACATTCAACCATGACATGAAAAACTTTTTTCTGCACAGAGTTTGGATCATTGTCAATACTCATGTGATTCTCTGTTAATGATGTAAAAGCTTTGGTTATTTGGTGAGTAATTTCACCTTCATAAGCCAAATTAATTTTATTCTTTTTCATCTTAACATAGAAGTCATAGACAAAGTCCAAGGAATCTTTTGGGTGAAAGTCGTCTGTCATATCTATACTAAATTGAGTTATTAAAATTCAATACCTATTAATAATATATCGTCTATTTGTTTATAATTTCCTCTCCAACTGTAATAATCTGATGTAAATAGATTATGATATTGATCCATTGAAAATTCATTATTTTCTATTATTTTTTCTCTTATTCTTTTTGCTTGATATTTTCTTCCTGATTCGCCTCCTATCTGATCTGGTAAACCATCAGAAAATATAAAAATCTTATCTGTACTTTCTATTTTCATAACGTGTGTTACAAAATCTTTCTCTTTTAACTTTCTTAAAGGTATTCCGCCAACTGCTTTAGGATTACCTTTATACTGTAATATTTCATTGTTTTTAACATAGTATAAAGGACGATGTGCTCCTGCATACTCAAGTTCCCTCTTCTTAGGGTTTATTTTACATAGGGCAATATCCATGCCATCTCTTGCATTTGCGTCAGGAGTATCTTGCTTTAATGTTTTTCTTACCTGAAAATGTAACTCATCAAGTATTTTTCCTGCAGACATCTCGTTGTCTCTATCAACTATATTATTTAAAATAAAATACCCAATAAATGACAATAGTGCTCCTGGTACTCCGTGTCCGGTACAATCTACGGCTGCAATATATATAGTTTCTCCCTTAATAAAAAACCAAGGAAAATCTCCACTTACTACATCTCGTGGTTCATACAGCATAAATGATTTAGGTAAAAACTTCTTTATCAGGTTATTATCTGGTATTATTGCTGTCTGAATTCTTTGAGCATAATTTATACTTTCTGTTATACTTTTATTTTTCTTTCCTATCTCTATTTCTATTTTCTTTCTGTCGGTAATATCGTGTGCTACAAAAAGAATTGTTTCTAATTCATGTTCTTTATTAAATTCAGGGATAGCATTAAATTGTACTATTTTATTTTCCCCTTGTGTTGGGAATATTGTTTCAGATTCTACCTTTACTCCTGTTTGTACTACTTGTTGTAATGTTTCTTGAAAAAAATGTGCTATATTTTCATTTATATCAAGGTCATTTATATTACTTTCTTTTATTATATTCAAATCTACCTCGAGAAATGTTTTTACCATTGGGTTTACATAGTAAAACTTTCCTTCGGGACTTAGTCGAACAATCATATCTGGAGAGTTTTCTGATAGTGCTTGCATTTCTCCACTTAATCTTTGTGCTTTTTCGGCTACTTTTCTAACTGTTATATCACGTGTATTAAAAATAACTCCTGCAATGGCTGAATTGTCTATTAAATTTTGACCTGTTGTTTCAAGCCAAAGCATTTTTTTATTTTTATTTTCGTATCTGTATTCAAAGGTCTTTTTTGATTCAGGATTTTTAAGCAGTTCGTTAAATGCGTCTTGAAGGATTGATTCTCCTCTATTAAATCTATTTTTACCGACCATTTCTTGAGACTCAAAGCCTAAAATTTTTGTTACGGATGGTGAAACATATTTAACTATTCCTGATTTATCATATATTGTTATTACTTCCGATGCGTTTTCGAGTAGTGTATGTAATCTGTTTTGTCCTCTTTCTACTTCGTCAATTTTTGATGCTAATTCTTTGTTTGATTTTTCTATTTCTATTTGTGTAAGCTGCATTTGCTCAGCACTTCTACGCAATTCATCTTCATTCTTTTTTAACTGGGTTGTAAGTGTTTGTGATTCTATAAGAAGCTTTTCTGTTCTTATATTTACTTTTAAGTTAAAGAGTGTTTGTCCTATAATTTCGGATAATTCTTTAAATAAGGTAATCATTTGTGTAGGCATTTCTTCTTTTATTGATGCTACTTCAATAATTCCTTGTAACTTTTCGTTTCCTATTAATGGTGTTATTAATACTGTTTTGGGCTTTTTATCTCCTAATATTCCTGAGCTAACGGTTATATAATCTTCAGGTATTTCTTTTCTGTATATATATTTTTTCTCGTAGCCTGCTTGACCTATTAGCCCTTCGCCTATTTTAAATTCTTGATTTATATATTTTTTACGATTATATGCATAGGATGCTATATTTATAAGTTTCTGGCTGTCTTCATCAAATATATAAAATGCTCCTTGTGTTGAGTTTGTATAACTTATTAAACTTACCATTGTTTCATAGGCTAATAATTCAATATTATTGTTTCTACGAAGTATATCTGCAATTATTTCTCGTCCTTTTGCAATCCAGTTTAGTTCATTTTCTTTTTGATATGTTGCAACAAGGTTGTTACGCATTAGTAAAAGAGATTCTCCTAGTCTATCATCTTTTGTTAAATCTTTTATTTCAACGCTAAAGTCTCCTTCTCCTATTTTTTTTGCAAATTCTGCATTTTTTGCAATTACTGTTTCTTTTTGTAAAATTAAGTTTTGAAGAATATTTCTTTTTGAACCAATCCTTTTTGCTAATAAAAATGATGTTATTGATAAAACAAATGGAGCTAAATCTATAATATAATGTAATGGGTTTTTTACATGCATTTGAACAATGCCTGCTAATGTTGGCTGATATTTTTCTACAACAAAGTATATTGTCCAAGCTAATAATGGGAATAGCAGACCTATAAGAAATCCATTCACTGTATATTTTTTTACAGTAAACGCTTCGAAATTTAATCGATCTTCTTTATTTTTTTGTTTTATATCCATTATCAATACGGAAATTTATAAAAAATATTTTTCATTTAAAATTTTTTTTAACCATTCTTTATATTTTTTATCCTTTTCTGTTTCATATTTTTGTGTAATTTGCAATTCTTGATCTTTTAATTCTGTTAATTCTTTAAGTTCTCCTTCTTCTTTTAGCATCATCTCTTCCATATTCAAAAGCATAATTTTTTCTTGTTCTTCAAGTGCTACAGCTTGTGCCTTTATTTTTTCTTCTGCATTTTTCTGTATTGTTATATCATTTGCTAAAAATAAAATTTTACTTATTTCCTTTTTTTGATTTTGTACAGGTATAAGTGAAATTATCCACCATAACAATTCACTTTTTTTATTTCTTATTGAAAAAACTCCTGAGAATGTTTCTCCTTTTTGTAAATTTTTAATTATTGTGCTATAATTTTCATTTATTTCGTCGGGTAAAAATTTATTTATTTTTGATGTATTAATTTCTTCATCGGTATATTGTGTTGCTCCTGAAAAACGATAATTAAATTTTTCTATATCGCCTTTAATATTAAATTCTAATTTTATTAGGTTTGAATTTATTGCTGATAACAGTGCGTTTAGTTCAAATTCTCGTTCTTCAGCTTCTTCTTTTGATATGGCTAATAAATTATAGTTGTCTTGTATTCTTTTTTCATTATTAGCTAGTAGTTTTGCTTTTTCGATTGTGTCTGCTAATAATTTTGTATTTTTATCTTCTACTTCTTTTTGGTGCGAAATATCATTTCCTATAAATAAGATTCTTATTACTTCACCTGTTTCATTTTTTATGGGTGTATATTGTGCAATAACAGGAATTTCAACTCCTTGCTTTGATACTATATTTTGATTTATTTGAATAACTTCGCCTTCAATAACTTTATTTAATATTTTGGTGAAATCTTTTGCTGATTCTTCATCTAACACTTCTATAAAATTCTTATTTTTTATGTCTTCTGGATGAAAATTTGTTTTGTTTGTAAATAGTGTATTAAGTGAAACAATTCTTGCTCGTGGTGTTAATTCAGCTTTTAATAGGGTTCTATCTACTGCGGCAATTAACCCGGTCATTTCTGCTTCTTTCCTAATTGCTTCATTTTGAGTTTTCCGTAGTTCGTCTATTTTAAGAGTCATTTCATTGTCTCGCTGAGCTAATTCTTCAGATTTTTTTTGCGACTCGGAAAGTAAATCGGTTGTTCTTTCGCTAATTTTTGTTGTTTCAATAGTTGCGGCAATATTACGTGCAGTATTTTCTACAAATTCTACTTCGTGTTTTTGAAATTTATTAAATGAACTTATTTCTATAACTCCTAACAAATCATTGTCTGTTTTGAGTGGTATTATAAGCAAACTTTGTGGTGTTGATTCGCCTAATCCTGATTCTATTTCAATATAATTTTTTGGTATATTATTTAACCATACTGTATTTTGCTCTAATGCACACATTCCGATTAACCCTTCGCCTACGGGTATTGTTTTTGTAAGAAATTTCTTACGATCATAAGCAAATGAGGATGTTAACTCTAATGTATTGTCATTAAGTATAAATAAGCCTCCTATTGATGCGTTTAAAAATTTTACTAAATTTTTTATTACATTATCTGATAATACGTATAAGTTTGAGGTTGAGTTTCGCAATATTTCATTAAATTTTGCTTGCCCATCAATAAACCATTGTGATTGTTTTTCTTCTTCTTGTCTTTTTATTTCTGTTTCTTGACTTTCTTTTAATTTATCTCTTAACTGTATAAGGTTTGATTCTAATTCATTTCGTTTATTATATTTTTCTATTTTAATATCAAACTTATTGTTTTTTAAATTTACAACAAATTCTGAAATAGTTTTGGCTTGTGCCGATATATTATTTAATTCTTCAACAATGATATTGTATTCTTTATATTCAGGTTGTTTTTCTATCACAATATGACTTCCTTCTGAAATTTGACGCATTGCGGAGCTTATCCGAGATGCAGGTTTCATTAGTTTCATTTTTATTAAAGACCTTAATACTAACAAGGTTACTACGTATAGTAATATTGCTATAATAAAAATTACATTATTATATATTTGATGTTTTTGCTTTTTTGTGATATAATATTGTTTTAAGTCTTTTTGCTTTTGAAATATTGTTTCAAAATTCTTATTTATGAAAACTACTGCTTCAAAAACTCTTGGATTTTTCACATTTAGGGTTTTAACCTTCAAGTTATCATTTGTTCTTACAATATTATATACTGGTTCTTCTATTATTATTTCAATTTTTGCTTTACAGGTAAGCCATTCTTTTTCTATTTCAGAAATTATTGCTAAAGTACTTTCGTCTGCTGCTGGTATTCTTATATCTTCGGAGTATCCAGGAGGCGAACCTCCATTGCGGAGTACTGGTATTGTATAGTTATAAATTTGACTTATGTCTTGTAAGTTATCTTTGGCATCTTTTTTCTTAATTAAAACTTTTTCGGCAAAAAGTAATATATTAGATAAAAGACTATTGTTTCGTTCTACAATTGTTATAGTATTTTCAATATCGGTAATTGTACTGTTAATATTACTTATTAGGGAATAGGAGAATATACTTACTGCTATAACGAATGCTAGCAATAGGTTAATTTTGAAAATTATTGAAAGTTTTTTCAAAATCATTATAATTCCTTTGTTTTTATTATTATATATATAATCTTCAAAAATAACATTTTTTTCTTATTTGCTGAACCTAAATGTAATGTTTTATTTAATTTTTGTGAGAAATGTTTACTTTTTTAAGTTATTTCGTAGTTTTTCATAGTCTTTTGAAAGATAAAAACTAAGTAAACTTGATGTTCTTAACGCTAATTCTTTATTTTTATATTTATTTTCATCATTTTTCTCTAATATTAACTGTTTTAAACTCTTTGTTTTTCCTGTTTTTAATAATGAATTAAAATGATGCGATGTATTTATTATTGCGTGTATTGCTGATTTTATATCGCCAGAAAAAATTAATCCAGCTCTGTCTCCTGTATATTCCATTATGCGAGACACATTAAGTAATTTATCTTTCTTTTGTGTTTTTTGCATTTTAGAACTTACACTTTTATATATATTGGTTACTTTTTTTGAGTTTTTTAAAAACTCAGTTCCATATTTTAATTCTTTAGATTTTGAGATGAATGTACTTACAGCGTTTAATTTATTTATATTACTTACCGATTTTCCTATTAAGCCTGTTAATGGAATTATATTTAATACTGAGTCTATTACAAAATAGCCTTTATCGGCAGCTCCTCGCCAAACGTCTTTTGCTGTAATTTTTGTATGTTTAAAATATACGTGTGCCATTTCGGATGCTATGGCAAAAATTAATTCATTATTATTAAGATATACTTCATATTTGGGAGATAAGTGTTTATAGCCTATAATTATAAATGATGGGCTACCCTCGTAGCCCGTTATTCCTTCAGATTTTTGTCCTTTGGCTATATAATATTCTATTTCGTTAATATTTAACGCTTGTGCTATTTGATTAAAATTATTATATAATTTAGGATAATTATCTTTATTTATAGCTTCAGCGTATAGCTTTATTTGTGAATAATCTTCCGTTTTTATTTTTGAAAGCCATTTTTGAATATTATAGAATCCTGTTTTTTCGCCAGATAAAGGATGTTTTAAATTCGTATTTATTAATTCTTCCGATAAGTTTTTTAGATTTAATGGTTTTTGTTGTTCAATAGTGGAAGTTATGTCGCTATTTAGTGCAATTATGATATTTTTGGCTTTTTGGGCAGTTTTTTCATCTTGAACTTTAGCTAACATTTCTATTTTTGAATTATTAAATGGTTGTAATTTTGCCGCTTCTATATAATACTTTTGTTGTTTTATAGGATCTGCTGTTTGGGCCAATAAATCGTAAATCGTTATTTTTAGAGTTTCTGGGTTTTCTATTAAATCTGTTATAAGGTTTGTTTCGGACAAGTTTTCAAATAAACTTAAATTCAAATTATCTTCTAGTATTTTTAAGAGTATTTCTTCTGCATGCTTATATTTTTCGGCTTTAATTAAAAATTCTGAATAGCTTACCAAAAATATAGTTTGATCTAGTTTATTTTTAGTTTCAATTATGTATTGGTCCTTTATTTCGGTATATAATTTTAATATATTAGCTCTTTGACCTACATTTTCTGCTGTAGAAATAAATAAATGAATTATTCCTATTTGCTCATCTAATGAGACATTCCAGATTTTAAAAAACGTTCTCATTTCTGTATAAAAACTATTTTCATTTGAAATATTCTGAATTATTTTTATTATAAAGTCAGTATTTGCAAAAGAGTTTTCTTTATTTTCAAAAAAGTACCATAAAGCGAGTTTATCGGAGCCTTTATTATGTTTTTCAATTAAAAGCTTTAATAAATTAAGTCCGTAATCGTTCTTTTTATTGAGTGCTGCAAAATGCGAAAGGGTATGTGTATTGTTACTAATTCTAACTGCTTTTTTAAAAAGCTTAGTAATATTATATTTTATTTTAAACGTAATATCATTTACCAAAACTGTAGTTTTAAATCTTGATTCAGCAATATTAATATTTGAACCAATTTCATTTTCATATATTATTGTATTATTCTGATTTAAAGAAATTACATATTTTGAAAGGCTTGTAATATACACTAAATCAGTTGTATTATCATCTACTTTTGGTTCTAATTCACTATATATTACGTCATAAACATTAAAAAAGCCGAGTAATATTTCACCTTTTTCTTTTAGTGCATAAAAAATATTTTTTTGTGGTATTGTTATTTTATCAAGAAATATGTTTCCTTGGCAACTGAGCTTATTATCAACACATTTGGTATTCTCATTTGCTAAAATATCATTAATTATTGCAACTATTTTTTTAAAAGATATTTTATTTTTAAAATATAAATTGCTTTTTAATGTTTGTGTATTTTTTATAATATTAAGGGCTAATAATAATATTTCATTTTTTTTATAAAGATGAAGAGAAAAAATTATTTCTTG
>JAOZLS010000411.1 GCA_029934705.1 Bacteroidales bacterium
AGCAGCAATTATTATGCGAAGTGTATTTTTAAAAGTGTCTTTACTCATTAATTTCATAATTGTAAATAGTTTAAAATAAGTTCTTTAGTCGTTTAAAGTGTTAGGATAATATATTATTCACTAATTATTTTAAGCATTGTAAGTGCTTTTGAAATTTCATTTATTTTTTGGAAACTAATTGTTAGTTTGCCTTTATATTCTCTTAAACTTGCTTTTTGTTGGTGGTTTTGTACAAAATTTAATATTCCTGTAAATTTATCGGAATTATAAAATGGCGATTGTTCATCGGCTATAAAATAGCAGACCATTTTTTTATTTCGGATAAGAATTTTTTCTATCCCAAGGGTTAAAGCTAATTCTCTAAGTCTTACAGTATTGGTTAGTTCGTTGGCTTGTTTTGGTATTTCGCCAAATCGGTCTGTTAAGTTTTGTTCAAAAATTTGTAGTTTTTCTTCTTCTTTTATCTTGTCTAAATCACGATATAGTTTTAGTCTTTCTGTTATATTTTCTATGTACGAGTCAGGAAACAATATTTCCATATCGGTATCAATAACACAATCTTTTGCATATTTTATAGCATCTATATTTTTGTTAGTCTTGTTATTATTAACATTCTTAAATAGTTCTTTAAATTCACTTTCTTTAAGTTCAACAATTGCTTGGTCGAGTATTTTATGGTATTCTTCAAAACCAATGTTTGAGATAAATCCGCTTTGTTCGCCACCAAGCATATTTCCTGCACCACGTATATCTAGGTCTTGCATAGCAATATTAAAACCACTTCCTAGTGCCGAAAAAGTTTCAATTGCTGTAAGTCTTTGTCGTGCTTCGGGCGTAATTACAGTTGGTGGTGGAGCAAGTAAGTGGCAGAATGCCTTCTTATTAGAGCGTCCAACTCTTCCTCTTAATTGATGTAAATCGCTTAATCCAAAATTTTGTGCATTGTTAATTATAATTGTGTTTGCATTAGGAATATCTAAACCCGATTCAATAATTGAAGTTGCTATAAGTATGCCAAATTTTTCGTTAATAAAATCGCTCATTATAACTTCTAGCTCTGGACCTTTCATTCTACCATGCGCAATTCCAGTTTTTATTTGTGGAACAAGTCTTCGTAACATTGCTTCAATTTCATAAATATTGTCAATTCTATTATGAATGAAAAATACTTGTCCATTTCGTTGAATTTCATATTCAATTGCTTCTTTTATAATTTTCTTATCAAATGTATGGAGCTCAGTTATAATTGGATAGCGGTCGGGTGGGGCAGTGTTAATTATTGATAAATCACGAGCTCCCATAAGCGAAAATTGTAATGTTCGAGGAATTGGGGTTGCCGTTAGAGTTAAAGTATCAACATTAATTTTAAATTTCTTAAGTTTATCTTTAACTGCCACACCAAATTTTTGTTCTTCGTCAACAATCATTAGTCCTAAGTCTTTAAAAACTATGTCCTTACTTGCAAGTCTGTGAGTTCCAATAATTATATCAACATCGCCATCTGCAAGAGCTTTAAGAGTTTCTCTTTGTTGTGCAGTCGATTTTAATCTACTAATATAATCAACTTTGCAAGGCATATCTTTTAGCCTATCAGTAAAAGTTTTGAAGTGTTGCAAAGCCAATATTGTTGTAGGAACAAGTACTGCAACTTGCTTATTGTCGGCAACAGCTTTAAATGCAGCCCTAATTGCAATTTCTGTTTTTCCAAATCCAACGTCGCCACAAATAAGCCTGTCCATAGGCGTTTCCGATTCCATATCAGCCTTAAAGTCTTGTGTCGCTTTTGTTTGGTCGGGTGTGTCAACATAAATAAACGATGTTTCAAGAGCGTCTTGTAAATATGTATCGTGAGAATAAGCAAAGCCTTTATGTTGCTTTCGCTCTGCATATAAGGCAATTAGCTCACGTGCAATATCTTTAACTCTCTTTTTTGTAGTCGCTTTTATTTTTTGCCAAGCATTTCCCCCTAGTTTATAAACTTTGGGCTGTGTTCCTTCCTTTCCTTTGTATTTACTTACTTTGTGAAGGTTGTGAAGGTTTACTAAAAGTACATCATTATTTTTATAAAAAAGCCTAATAACTTCTTGTAAAATCCCGTTTGTTTCAATGTTTTGTAGTCCACCAAAACGTCCAATTCCATGGTCGGAATGTACTACAAAATCGCCTGGTTGTAAGCTGTTTAACTCTTTTAATGTAACAGCTTCTTTATTTCCATAATATTGTGCGGTTTTAAGGGTGAATTTATGAAAACGGTCAAATATTTGATGATTTGTAAAGCAATTTATTTTTAAATTATCATCTGTAAATCCAGTGTGAATAACTCCTTGTATAGGTGTAAATAAATTGAAGTTTTCTTCGTCTTTAATATCAATTGCTATGTTTTCTTTATAAACAATTTCTTTTAACTTGTTTTTTATTTCATCAGATGCAAAAATGTTTTTTAATTGCTCGGCATGTTCTATATCGTTGTATAATATGTAGTTGGTGTAGCCTTTTGTTTTAGAAGTGAATAGTAAATTTGCAAGAAAATCAAACCTTTTATTGAAAGCAGGTTGTGGTTTTGTTTGAAAATTTATTGCAAAATCTTTAGTCGTCTTTTTTGAACTAGACAATTCTATCTTATTAAAGTTTTGAAGATTTTGTATTAAGGTTTCCTTACTAATAAAATTTTCTTCAATATTAATTTCGTGAAGTTCGTTTATTTTTTCAGTAAAAAAGTCTAAGTTATCAATCCAAATAGTAGTTTTTTTAGAAATAAATTCAAGAAATGGAATTTTTTCAGAATCTTCAATATTATTTTGAATGTCGGCAACAACTGCTATGTTCTTATATTTTTTAGTCGAAAGTTGTGTAAAAGTATCAAAAGTTCGGATTGATTCAATTTCATCGTCAAAAAAATCTATTCTGTAAGGCATATCGTTTGAGTAGGAGTAAATATCTACAATACTTCCTCTAACAGCAAATTGACCAGGTTCGTAAACAAAATCTACCTTTTTAAAATCGTATTCAAGTAAAAATTCTGAAATAAAAGATATTGGAATTTCATCATTTACAGATATTTCCAGAGTCTTTTGTTTTAGCACTTTGTTTGAGCTAACTTTTTGTGCAACAGCTTCGGGGTATGTTACAGTTATACATTTTCTTTTGGTTGAAATAGTATTTAATATCTCAGTTCTTAAAATAATATTTCCTCCATCTTGCGTGTTTTCAGCATTTGATCGTTTGTAATTTGAAGGTAAGAAATGAACTGTTTTTTTTGTTAATATTTCTTTTAAATCATTCTGGAAATATGCAGCTTTTTCTTTATTATCAAGAATAAATAAATGAGAATTATTTGTGCTTTGTATTATTGTTGAAGCAAAAAATGCAAGCGAGGAATTATTCATTCCTTTAATTTCAATATTTGAGTTGTTATTTGAGCTTAGTAAATTTATAATTTTATCTAACTCTGGAATATTGTTATATTTATTTTGAATTTCTTGCAGATTCATGTATTGTTTTTTTAGAAAGCTCAAAATAAATTAAAATTTAGCAGAATTGTGCTGTTTTTCCGTCTTTTCTTGTTGCAAATTTTAGACCTGACGGGTTTTTACTTGCAAATTACTGCAAGTTTGCTTT
>JAOZLS010000412.1 GCA_029934705.1 Bacteroidales bacterium
AATAATATTACATAAAGTTACATATATAGTTATGCTGCACGTATTTGCGATGAACTAAGCCTAGAGGGATATACAGATTGGTATCTTCCATCAAAAGATGAACTTAATTTAATGTATAATCTACACAATTCAACTCCATCTATCGGTAATTTTCAAGATAATTTTTATTGGAACTCAACCGAAGAACCGTATGGTAATGGAGGAGAATCGGGTGATGCTTGGTGTCAAGACTTTGAATCTAGCGGAGACCAAAGTTATGATGGGAAAGACAATTTACATATTGTTAGAGCTGTAAGAACATTTGTTATTGAAGACTAAATTAATTTTAACACAACAGAATTATTATTGCAATATTGCACAAAAAACAAAACATAGTATGCGGATGTCGCATCTAACCTTTTAAATAATATACAAACAGATGAAACAAAATTTATTAATTATTGCAGTAATTGCAATAGTATTTTCGAGTTGTGGAACTCTAAAAAAAACAAAAAAAACAAGTAGTCAAATCTTAGCTCCTTCCGAGTTACCTGTGGCTGAATGGATGAAATCTATTGGAAGTAAGGCAAAAATACAAATTAATAGTGATGTGCTTTATGTCGCAAGTGGTAGAACTCTTAGTGCTATTGATTTAAAAACCGAGCAAGTATTATGGAAATACAAAGCTGATAATGGGAAAATTATTGATAAGTATGTTAGAAAAAACTTAATAGTTATTCATTATGAATATGCAATTCACGTAATTGATATTACTACTGGAAAATTAAAATGGAAAAAAGAGGGTGAAATACATCCACGAGCTAAGCTTTCATTTATAAATAATACTTTATTTTATTGGAAAGCCCATAAATCTTATTTAACAAAAGAGGCACTTTGCTCTGTTGATATTAATACAGGAAACGAAAATTGGAAAATTAAATCACGTCAAGGAAGCCAGTTTAATATAATTTCTGATAGTACTATTGCTATTGAGGACAGTTATTCCGATTGGATTAGCGAAACTGAAGAGGCTGATTTTGGAATTATAACTGTTTATAATTCAAAAACAGGTAAAATGCTTTGGAAAATGGATCTTTTAAATACCCGAATTAAAAATTCTCCTGATTATTCAGTTATTGCTATTAGCAATAATAAAATAATTACCAAGAGAAATGATACATTATTTACTTTTAATGGAAATACTGGCAAACAGATTTGGAGTAAAAAAATGGATGCCTTAAGTTTTAAAAGTAATGGAAATAATTTATATGCAAGTAATAACGACAACGTAGTATGTATAGATTTTGACGGAAATCAAAAATGGGTTTTCAATTTTGATAAACAAGAAAAAAAAGCAAAAAGAATTTATCAACTTGTTGAAAATAATATGATTTACATTGAAAATGGTAGTACATACTTACTAAATTCAGTTACAGGAGACTTGCTATGGAAAAAGGATACTATATTGTCTGCAACAAACAGAAGTACCTATAAAAAATACCCAATAATATTAGCGTCAAATTTAACATTAATTCAAACAGATAAAAATACAATAAAAGCTTATGATAATGTGGATGGAGCTGAAAAATGGATTTATAAACGTAATAATTCTATCTATTTGGATAAAAACATTTATAATGGTACATTATTTATCAGTTCAGGTCAAGGTTTATTAATGGCGTGTAATAATTCAGATAAAGCAAAGTCAAAAATACAAACAACAGCTCAAGGAATTGATCTTTACCAATATGAAACAATTCAGTTTTCGAGTGTAAATTTACCCACAAATGGCAAATGGATGATAAATACTGCCGACAAAGCAACTGCTGGTGCTAGGGAATTTGTTGTGAGTGAAGGTTCTTACGGTAATATTATAAGAAGTTTAAATTGGGGTAGTTGGAAAGCTAATATTGAAGATACGGATGCAGCAATTTTAGCAGTAAAAGCCAGCACTGGGGATTTAATACGCTATAACGATTATCATTTCAGAAGTACTGGCGAAGATGTTAAAATACCCGTGCCAGTATTTACCACAAAATTAGTAACACTTGAAAATGGTACAAAAGCTGTTTTGGTTGAGGCAGAAATAAAAATTACAAAACCTGTAACAAGTAGAATTTTTGGAAATTCGTATTATGCACGACTTTACTATTTTATTACAGATGGCGAAGGTGAAAAAACAAAGTTTCCTGTAATTGCTAGTTCAGCAATGTTTAAAGCAGAAAATTACGAAAAAGAGAAGAAAGAATTTCAAGAATTAATAGACTATATAGCTAATACAGCAGTATTGAAATAGAAAGAGAATTAATTTGTTTAACTTTGCCAAAGTTGTCGTTTGCAGGTTGTTATAGTGATAATAATTAACATTACAATCAATTTAGTACACTTTGGCAAAGTTTTATATTTTGAGTTTATTAAAGATTATTTTATTTTTAAAGTTTAATAACTCGTCGTTTTATAGGATGGAAAACATATGATTTAGGCAAGAAAAAATCCGAAGGTTTTATATCCTTCAGACTTTATAATTTCTTATACTAAAAAAATATCTATGCTAATAATGTTTGCATTTAATACTTCTTTTAGTATAAAATAGAGAGTTAAAATGTTCCATTAAAAACGATTTTAGGAGCTGTCGTATTTCCTCTTTTATCTTTTGGCACAACTATTAATATATGACCAACATTAGTTATTTTACCGTCTTTTCTTCCAATAGTAATTTTATATTCAGTTCCTTGAATACCATTCACACTTGGTTTATCAGAAACACTTACCTTTACAATTTTTACGGGATTTAGATACTCGTTAATATGTTCAAAATCGATAGCAAGAAAGTCATTAGCTTGACTTTTTAAACTATACTTATCCTTTTTTAAGAGGTCGCCACCAGAGATATTTATAAATTTAATTGCATGGTCAAAAGGTTTGTCCGATGATGTTAATATAGTAACATACTGTTGTAGGATTTGTTTTACTTCAGCAGGTACAGCTTGCTTTCTTTGGTTTTTTTGTGCATTTACACTAAAGCTTAATGCTAAAACTGCAATTAATAAAATTGTTATTTTTCTCATAGATTTAAAAATTAAATTAGTATTTTAAAATATCATCTAAAGCTACATATAAATATTTATATATTTATATGTTTTTTGACGAATAGGAAATAATTAACTTTAAATATAAAACAAATTCTGTTTAATTATCATTGAAACTTTCTGTTGGCACTAGCTTGTAACTAGTGTCAGGATTATAACTACAAAAACAGAACAAAAAAAACATTTGGCAAAAACTAAAGTCGAATATTTTTATGCATTTGAAATAAAGATTTATATTTGCAAAAAAACAGTTGTTGTAAAATTAATATTTCTCAGTTAAGCTTAGGCTGTCAAAATTAAAAATAGAAGAGGTTCGGCTTGGGCTATTGCCTTAGTCGTTCTATGTTTACAGGCTGTTGCCTGTAAATGATGTAAAAGCAATAAATTATTCAATTTATTAATACTATTTTGATATATTTACAAAAAACACTTTTGTCAGCAATCCGATAGCAATCTATTTTATTATATGAGAGAATCCAGAACCAAATTTTTATCAGCTATTAATTTACTGGCAATTATATTATTAATTTCTAGTTGTAAAGTAAAAG
>JAOZLS010000102.1 GCA_029934705.1 Bacteroidales bacterium
AAAACCTGCTTTCGTCCGACAAAGGAGGACAAAGTAGCGTTTTTTCAAGCCAAATGCTGTACACCTACACCGACTCAGTTCGGACGAGGCTGTCAAAACAAAACAAAACGTTCGGCTTAGGCTCTTGCCTAAGTCGTTCTATGCTTACAGGCTATTGCCTGTAACTGATGTAACATCAATAAATAATTCAATTTATTAATAATATTTTGATATATTTACGAAAAAAAGATTTGTCAACAGGATATAAAATATCGGAAGAAGAAGGTTTATACTACTAAAATTGTTTTTTTTATGAAAGGTAGTGAGCTGATACATAGAGCGACTCAGGCACAGCCTGAGCCGAACAGGGGCTTAGCAGAGGCTATCAAAATAAAAAAATACGAAAATGTTCGGCGGTCGGCTTTTGCCGTCGTCATTCTATACCTTTAGCAAGAAAATTGAGTAAAAAAGTAATTATTTGATATTTTTTAGTCAGAAATCAAAACAATTTCAATTTCAGATATTTGTTTTAGTTTATTGTCGTTTGTTAAGAATTTGTTACAATTATATTGTATTGCCGTTGCAAGTTGTAAAGCATCGGGTGTTTTTAGGAATTGGTATTTGGCTCTTAAATCTGCCGTAATATCGGTTATTTCTATGTCTATGTTTTTAATATCACAGCCAATATCATTTAATAAATATTTAAATTTGTTAATTGCTCTTTGGTTATTTATCTTTTTCGGTCTAACACAATATTCAGCATAAGTTATTACACTAGTTACAAATATCGTATTTGAAAGAAAATTATTGAAAACCTGTTTTGTTTTGTCTGTCAAAAACTCATTTATTTCCAACAAATATACAAAAGGAGCTGTATCAACAAACACTTTACTAAAATTCTCTATCATCTTCTCTTAATTTATTGATGTAAATTTGTGCATCTTCATTCCATACATTTTTAACTGTTCCTATATATTTGTCTAAGATTTCTCCTATATTTTTCGCCTTGTTTTCCGCTTCAAAATCATTTTTGTAATGCAACATATTTTCGTATTCTTTTCTTTGTTCTTCGCTAAAACTTGAAAAAAGTAAAAAATAGGCGAGTCTTTGTTTCTGTTCTTTCGTAAGTGTTTTTGTTTTTTCTATTATTTCTTCGTAACTCATAGGTTTTCTTTTTCAAAATAAATATTATAACAAATATACGATATTTTTCACAAAAGAAAAACAGGTTAAACATGAAAACATTATGTTGTAAGACCATTATATAAAAAAGAATTTTAATGTCAAGACACAGCTCGCCGTAGTTTATTTCAAAATTAACAATAAATTATTGAAATAACATTTAGTATTTATACATTTGTATATGCCACAAAAGCAAAAATATTATAATACTAGCTTTATACCAGGTGGAGCAATATACAAAAACCTGCTTTCGTCCGACAAAGGAGGACAAAGTAGCGTTTTTTCAAGCCAAATACTCTACATGTAAATTGTAAATAAGCATTTCCCCTTATTCAACCTTAAAAACAGAACAACTTTTAAGAATATTAATGAAGTTTTTTCACAAAACGAGCTGTATTCAATATTTTTTGTTAATTTTATTTTCTTAAATAAAAAACGATAATTTCCACTCAAAAATAATATGCAAAAAATAATTTCTTATAACGTAAATGGCATAAGAGCCGCCTTAAAAAAAGACTTTGATAAATGGCTAAGTCAAGAAAACCCCGACATAGTTTGTATTCAAGAAACAAAAGCACAACCAGACCAAATAGACTCCGAATTATTTGAAAAATTAGGTTATAAATCGTATTGGTTTTCGGCAAAAAAGAAAGGATATAGCGGTGTAGGAATTATGACTAAACGAACACCCGACCACGTTGAATACGGAATGGGAATTGAAAAATACGACGATGAAGGCAGATTTATTAGAGCCGACTATGGCGATGTTTCTGTAATTAGTGTTTATCATCCTTCGGGTTCAAATGAGTTAAGGCAAGAGTTTAAGATGCAATGGCTTAGCGATTTTAGAAATTACGTAAATAAATTAAAAGAAACTCGACCAAACCTTATAATTTCTGGCGACTACAATATTTGTAGGCTTTGGATTGATATACATAACCCCGAAAAGCAACAAAAAACGTCGGGCTTTTTACCCGAGGAGCGTGATTGGTTTCAAGAATTTATGGACGATGGGTTTTCGGATACTTTTAGAATGTATAATAGCAAGCCCGACAATTACAGCTGGTGGAGCTACAGAGCAGGTTCTCGCCCTCGAAACAAAGGATGGAGAATTGATTATAACATGACTACTAAAAGCTTAGATTGCAAAATTGCAGATGCATTTATTTTACCAAATGCTGTTCATTCCGACCACTGCCCAGTTGGCGTAGTAGTTGAATTTTAAATAATGAAAAATAAATTTATGATAAATACAGGAGTCGTTACTAAATCAACTGGAAGTTGGTATTATGTAAAAACAAAAACTGAAGCATTTAGCTGTAAACTAAAAGGAAAATTTAGGCTGCATGGAATAAAATCGACCAACCCTATTGCTGTTGGCGATATTGTCGAATTTACAATTAATGCCGAAGACAATACTGGTGTTATTTATAAGATTAACGATCGCAAAAATTATATAATTAGAAAATCGACTAACCTATCAAAACAAGCACACATACTGGCCTCAAATATTGATTATGCTTTTTTAGTTGCAACAATAAAACAGCCAAAAACTTATACCGAATTTATTGACCGCTTTCTTGTAACCTGCGAGGCAAATAATATAGAAGGTGCCATTATTTTCAATAAAATTGATATTTATAACGAAGAAGATAATGAACAAGTTAGCCAATTAATGGATTTATACCAGAATATTGGTTATAAGTGCATTAAAATTTCTGTTGAAGATGAAATAAACATTAATGAAATAGAGAGTTTGATTGAAGAAAAAATAATTGTAATTTCGGGGAATTCTGGAGTAGGAAAATCTAGTTTAATAAACTTATTACAACCAGGTTTAAATTTAAAAACCAACGAAGTTTCCGATTCATCGCAAAAAGGAAAACACACTACAACTTTTGCCGAAATGCACCCAATTGGCAACGGATATATTATTGATACTCCAGGAATTAAAGGCTTTGGATTAATTGATATAGAAACAGTAAAACTCTCTCATTATTTTCCTGAAATGAATAGTATTAGAGATAAATGCAAATTTAATGATTGTACCCACACTCACGAACCAGGATGTGCTGTAAAAACAGCATTAGAAAATAACGAAATTAGCATGCAGCGTTATAAAAATTATTTAAGCATGCTTGAAGATGGCGATTCACCATACCGATTAGATATTTTTAAATAATCACAATTTTTTTTCATGAAAAGAACATTACAATTAATATTTATTCTTATAATAAGTTTAAGTATTCAGCAAAAAACAGAAGCCCAAAATTTATATTACAATTTAGGTTTTAATCTTAATAACAGACTAAATGCTGAAGTAAATAAACAAGAAACACCTGTTCACACATCTTTTAAACCTATATTAAAGTCTAACATTAAATTCAATTCAGATTCTATTGTTTATCAATATAGTAGAGAAGAAAAGATGTATGCAAAACACAAGAAATCGTATATACGAAGAAAAGCATTCACCGAGGATTTTATTAATCTTGAAACGGAAAATTTCAGGCTGAAAATTAATCCCCTATTCTACTTACAAAAAGATTATTTACAAGACTCAGTACAAAATATTTTTATAAATACACGTGGTATTGAAATAAAAGGAGACATAGGAAATAAATTATCTTTTTACTCGGCTTTCAGAGAAAATCAAGCATTTTTTAGAGACTATACTAACAGTTGGATACAGGCTAGGAAAGTTGTTCCAGGGCAAGGAGCAACAAAGCCTTTTCAAGAAACAGGACATGATTTTTCCATGGCAACAGCCTATTTATCTTTCACACCATTCAAATGGTTAAATATTCAAACAGGAAACGACAAAAATTTTATTGGTGAAGGCTATCGTTCTCTTCTTCTTTCAGATAACTCTTTTAATTCTCCATTTTTAAAACTCACACTAAACTATAAAAACTTTCAATATACAACATTAGTAACCGAATTTAGAGATTTTGAGACAGTGTTTTACTACTACAATTTCAAAAAACATGGGGCGTTCAATTATTTAAGCTATAATTATAATAATAAAGTTGAAATAGGACTTTTTGAAGGAGTGATATACAAAACTCAAGATACAACTGCACAGTATTTTAACAAATACCCAACAGATTTTTTCATACCTGTACCACTTGTGAGAACTTTTTCTAACCAAAATAATAATACAAACCATTTACTAACAGGTTTGAATATTAAAATTAGCCCAATAAAACAAGCTTCATTATATGGACAAGTTGCTGTTGAAGAACTCTCAAAAAACCAGTTTGCATACCAAGTAGGCATTAAGTTTTACGATTTGTTTTTTAATAAGATAAAAAACAATAATCTATTTCTGTTAGTAGAACATAATATATCAAAACCAGAAATATATTCGCACGACAGCCTCAAATATCAAACATGGACACATTACAATCAAGAGTTAGCACACCCAACAGGAAATAATTTTAGTGAAACCATTTTAATATTAAAATATTCATATAGAAACTTATCATTAAAATATAAATATAATCATATTCTGTTTGATAAAAATGGAATATACTCTAACATTTATATGCTTAACAACAATAACACATTTATAATTCCTGAAGCAAAAACTGTTACCTTAAAAAACATTTCGGTAAGTTGGATGATAAACCCAAGAACTGATTTGCAAATTTTTGCAGGTATAGATATTAGAGATTATACAGTTAACGAGAATTTTCATCAAGACAAATATTTTTATTTTGGATTAAAAACGAATCTTTCAAATTTTTATTACGATTACTAAATAATTGTAAACATAATTTTAACATTAATTTAGCGTTTAAACATTTCTACACTAAATAAAATTTAATATTCGGAAATGGATATATATTCAAAAAAACAAAAAATTAAATATTTTATTTTTGCTTCGGCATTAATAATTGCAATTGCAGCACTTTGGTATTCAAGCCATATTGTAGGTAAGTTACAAATAGAAGAAAGAAAAAAGATTGAACTTTGGGCCGAAACAATTCTCGAAATTCAGGAAATTCCTATTGACGGACAAATTAGTCCAACATTGTATAAAATACTAGAAAGCAACAACACAATTCCGGTAATTTTAGTAAGCGAAAAAGGCGAAGTTCTAAATACAATGAACCTAAACCCACGAAAAACTGAAAATCCAAACTATATAAATCGGGTATTGAAAAAAATGAAGTCGATACACGAACCAATAATTATAAATTTTTCAGGCGGACACAAAAACTATGTCTATTATCAAGATTCAATGTTACTTACATCACTATTTTATTATCCATATATACAAATAGGAGTTGTAATGTTATTCTTTTTAATTTCGTACTTAGCGTTTAGCACCTCTAGGGAAGCCGAACAAAATCAGGTTTGGGTAGGAATGTCAAAAGAAACAGCACACCAACTAGGCACGCCAATTTCGTCTCTTTTAGCATGGCACGAACTAATGAAAATGAAGTTGCCAGACGACAACTTGCTTTTAGAAGTAGAAAAAGATATAAACAGACTAGAAACAATAACAGAACGTTTTTCGGGCATAGGCTCAGAGCCAGTTCTTGTTCCCACAAATATAATAAATGTAATAAAAAAATCAATTCAATATTTAGAAAAACGAACCTCAAAAAAAGTAAAGTACATATTAAATTTTGATACAAATGCCCAACTATACGTTCCTATGAATTCATCTTTATTTGAATGGGTTCTGGAAAATGTATGCAAAAATGCAATAGATGCAATGGCTGGGAAAGGGAAGCTAATTATTCATGTTTTAGAAAAGAACGACACTATTATTCTTGACATTGAAGACACAGGTAAAGGGATTTCAAGTCATCAGTTTAAAACAGTTTTTAAACCAGGTTTTACTTCAAAAAAACGAGGATGGGGGCTTGGGCTTTCTCTTGCAAAAAGAATTGTTGAAAGCTACCACAATGGTAAAGTATTTGTAAAATCATCTGAAGTAGGAAAAGGAACAACTTTCAGAATTGTTCTAAAAAAAATTACTATTAACTTATAAGCCAATTGGCTGATATAGCACATAAAGCCATGCGTAAAATAATATTTTAATAATAAATTGTTCATAACTTTTTTATATATAAATTAAAGTTCTATTTTTGCATGCTCAATATTTTACAACTAAGATGGGTGAAAAAAACTTATACATATTGAAATTCAATGGATTAACTGACGGATTACATGAATTTAATTATCATGTTAGCCAAGATTTGTTCCATAAATTTGATGATAATTTTGTACAAAAAGCAGATTTAGACATTAAAATTCAATTTGTAAAAAGAAAAGACATGTTAGTTTTAAATTTTGACATAAACGGCAATATTGAATTAGTTTGTGATATTTGTTTAGACAATTTTAGATATAAAATTGAATATAAGCCTGAATTATTTGTAGAATTCGGTGATTTTAATTCAGATTTATCTAATGCTGACAAAAGCATAACAATTACACAAAATGAGATAGAGCTAGTATTGGATCAACATATTTATGACTACATTATGATTTGTATTCCCAATAAAAAAGTTCATCCAAAAGATGAAAAAGGGAATTCAACCTGTAACACAGAAATGTTGAAAAAAATTGAAGAATACACAACGGTTGAAGAAGAAGAAGAAGAGAAAGAGGTTGATGAAAGATGGAATAAATTAAAAAACTTATATAACTAATTAGCATAATAACATTTTAAAAAAATAAGAAATGGCACATCCAAAAAGAAAAATCTCAAAACAAAGAAGAAATAAGAGAAGAACTCATTACAAAGGAACTTTCAAGCAATTATCTGTTTGTTCAAACTGTGGAGCAACTGTTGAATATCACAGAGTATGTGCAGAATGTGGACATTACAGAGGAAAACAAGCCGTAGTAACTGAGCACGCTTTATAAGCATATATACCAAATTGCAAAAATAATTCACTGAATTATTTTTATAAGATTATATACAAATTGAAATTTAACCCACGTTTTAACAAATAAACATGGGATAATGAAAGCATCTAGGTATATAATTCAGAAATACAAAAACTGTTTGAGAAATTTAATTAAATTTGTCTAAAATAATTGTATTAAAAAACTAAGGTTTAAAGTGTTGTAAAATACCAGTTTAAACATAGAAAAAGATAAACAATTATTTATAATACAAATGGAATTTTATAAAAATTTCAAAGAGTTTTTGTATTTTTTTGAATAAAAACTTGCAAATTAGTATTAGTTAGATTAAAATTGTCGATTATTATCGAATAAACGGATAAATTTTATTTTATTATGTCTAAAATTAACGCAATAATTAGTGGAATAGGAGCTTATGTTCCTGATTATATATTAACTAACAACGAAATTGCAACGATGGTTGATACATCCGACGAATGGATAATGACCAGAATTGGAATAAAAGAAAGAAGAATTCTCAAAGGAGAAGGCTTAGGAACTTCTGACATGGGAGTAAAAGCTGTAGAGCAACTTCTAAAAAAAACAAATACCAAGGCAGACGAAATTGACTTGTTAATTTGTACAACAGTTACACCCGACATGCAATTTCCAGCAACAGCAAATATAATTTGCGACAAAGCAGGAATTAAAAATGCTTTCAGTTTCGACCTAAATGCAGGTTGTTCAGGATTTTTATTTGGCATGTCAGTTGCTTCAAAATTTATTACCTCAGGGCAATACAAAAAAGTTGTATTAGTAGGAGCCGATAAAATGTCTTCTATAGTAGATTACACAGACCGCTCTGTAAGTCCAATATTTGGTGATGGAGCAGGAGCTGTACTTTTTGAACCAACAACAGAAGACATAGGTTTTATTGACGAAATGCTACATGTTGATGGAGCAGGGCGAACTCACTTACACCAAAAAGCAGGAGGTTCAGTAAAACCAGCATCGCACGAATCAATTGATGCTAAAGAACATTTTATTTACCAAGAAGGGCAGCCAGTATTTAAGGCAGCAGTAAAAGGGATGGCAGACATTTCGGTAGATATGATGAAAAAGCACAACCTTACAAATGACAGTATAAATTGGCTAGTACCGCATCAAGCCAACCTACGAATTATTAGTGCTACAGCAAAAAGAATGAATTTACAACCTGAAAAGGTAATGATAAACATAGAGAAATTCGGAAATACAACAGATGCAACCCTTCCTCTTTTACTTTGGGAATGGGAAAAACAACTAAAAAAAGGCGACAATTTAATTTTCTCAACCTTTGGAGCAGGATTCACTTGGGGTGCAATATATTACAAGTGGGCTTACGATGGAGATAAAATTTAAAAAGTAACATAAAAAGACAATATTTATTATGCTATTGTTTTTTTTCTTAACTTTATAGCCTATAAAAAAAGATGTTTTCAAAAACATTTCAATAATTTTATAACATTAAAATTAATCAGATGGATTACAAAGAGCTTAAAGAATTTATTAAATCAGTTGCAAAATCAGGGGTATCAGAAATTGATTTAAAAACTGATGATTTAAAACTTAATATTAAAGTTGGATCAAAAGATGGTAAAGTTCATACTCATACCGAAACAGTTATTCAGCAAATACCTGTAGCCACAACAATGGCTCCTCAAATGATGCAACAACCAATACAGCAGCAGCAACCAATACAGCCTGTAGTTGAGAATAAAGCTTCTGAAAAAGAAAAAGAAGACGATAATTCAAAATATATTGCAATAAAAGCTCCAATGGTAGGAACTTTCTACAGAAAACCTTCTCCTGACAAAGATAACTTTGCAAATGTTGGAGATAACATTAAAGAAGATTCAGTAGTTTGTATTATTGAAGCAATGAAACTATTTAATGAAATAGAAGCCGAAATTACAGGAAAAGTAGTTAAAATTTTAGTAGAAGATGCAACTCCTGTTGAATTTGGTCAAGAATTATTCTTAGTTGAACCAAATTAATTTACTAATATAAAAAACACTATTATGAAATCTAAAATTTTATCTTATCTTTTTATCGCTTCAGTAATAACAGTTTTATATGGTTGCCCATATCAATCTGACATAGCACTTGACTCTCCAAAAGAAGAAGTTGCAGGAAAAATGTTAGGGCAATGGATTGAGTCATCACAAGTAGAAAGTGAGAATCCTACATATTATGTTGTTACAAAATTTGATAACTTCAGATATAAAATAGTAGAACACAGCTACTCTTCATCAGACAGTGCATATTCTGAAAAGAATTTTATTGGGCATACAACAACTATTAGCTCAACTCTTTTCTTAAACATGCAAGAACTTGGTAAAGATAAGTACGACATTTATAAATTAGACTTTTCTGACACAGAATTTTCAATGTTCGAAGTAACAGATAATATTGATGAAACTTTTACAACATCAAAAGCATTTATAAAATTTGTAAAAAAGAACATGAAAAACAGTTATTTTTATAATAACAACGAAAAGAAATACATTAGGAAGTAAATATTCTTAATAATTAAAATTATAAATTTGAAGGAAACTACTACTAAGTAATTTCTTTCAAATTTATTAATATTTAGATTTTTTTATAAAATTATAAAAAAACATAACAGTAAAAATATAGTATGTTTAAAAAGATTTTAATTGCAAATAGAGGCGAAATTGCTCTAAGAATTATTAGAACATGTAAGGAAATGGGGATAAAAACTGTTGCCGTTTACTCTACAGCTGACAAAGAAAGCTTACACGTTAGATTTGCTGATGAAGCCGTTTGTATAGGACCAGCAGCATCAAACCTATCATATTTAAATGTACCATCAATAATTGCAGCAGCCGAAATTACAAACGCCGATGCAATACATCCTGGCTACGGATTTTTATCGGAGAATGCAAAATTCTCGGAAATTTGCGATAAGCATGAAATAAAATTCATAGGTCCTTCTGCCGAAATGATTAACAGAATGGGAGACAAAGCTAATGCTAAAAAAACTATGGTAGAAGCGGAAGTTCCTACAGTTCCAGGTTCTAAAGGATTAATTGATTCTGTAGAAGAAGGAATAAGACTTTCAAAAGACATAAAATACCCAGTAATTATAAAAGCTACAGCAGGTGGTGGCGGAAAAGGAATGAGAATTATTTGGAGCGACGATGAGTTCCAAGAAAAATGGGATTCGGCAAAACAAGAGTCAGCTGCTGCATTTGGAAATGATGGAATGTATTTAGAAAAATTCATTGAAAACCCTAGACACATTGAAATTCAAATCATTGGAGACCAATATGGAAATGCTTCTCATTTATCAGAAAGAGATTGTTCTGTTCAACGAAGACATCAAAAATTAGTAGAAGAAACCCCCTCCCCTTTCATGACAGACGAGTTAAGAGAGCGAATGGGAAACGCTGCAGTAAAAGCAGCAAAATCTATTAAATATGAAGGCGTAGGAACAATCGAGTTTCTTGTTGATAGTAATAGAGATTTCTATTTTATGGAAATGAATACTCGTATTCAAGTAGAACACCCTATTACAGAAGCTGTTATTGACTACGACTTAATAAAAGAGCAAATAAAAGTAGCTGCAGGAACTAAGATTTCAGGAAAAAATTATTATCCTAAAATGCATGCTATAGAATGTAGAATAAATGCAGAAGACCCTCATAATAACTTTAGACCATCGCCAGGAAAAATAAAAACACTACATATACCTGGAGGAAATGGGGTAAGAGTTGACACTCATGTATATTCAGGATATACAATTCCACCAAATTACGACTCAATGATTGCAAAACTTATTATAACAGCACGAACAAGGGAAGAGGCTGTAACAAAAATGAGAAGAGCATTAGGCGAATTTGTAATTGAAGGAATACATACAACAATCCCTTTTCATATCCAATTAATGGAAAATGAACAATTTATTAAAGGCGATTATACAACTAAATTTATGGATACTTTTGTATTAAAATAATTAAAACCCAATTATAAAATGGCATTAACAAAAAAAAACACTGTAGAAAATAGTTCTATCAACATTATAGGAAAAGGAACATCAATTACAGGAAATATAAATTCGGATGGAGACATTAGAATTGATGGAAATATTGAAGGAAATATTAAAGCAACAGGTAAAGTTTTAATAGGCAAAACAGGAAACATTAAAGGAGACATTTTTTGTGCAGTTTTAGATGTTTCAGGTAAAATAAATGGCAAAATTAATGTTAGCGAAATACTTTCATTAAAAGCTGACTCAAATATTTTGGGCGATATTATAACTCAAAAAATAACAATTGAGCCTGGAGCTATATTAAATGGAACATGCAAAATGGGTAAAGAAATAAACAATCCTCAATTTGTTAAGCCAGAAACAAAATAAAGACAATAAAGAGAACCCTATTAAAAGCTATGTAAAATATTCAAGCATAGCTTTTAAAATGGGAATCATTATATTTTTAGGAGTATGGGGTGGTATCAAAA
>JAOZLS010000103.1 GCA_029934705.1 Bacteroidales bacterium
GTTAAACTTAATGTAGGTTATCGAATTGATTTATTGAAAATGTTAACCACAAAGTTGCACAGGGATAAATTTAAAAACTTCGAGGTGAAAATAAAAGAGCCTTTAAGAAAAAACGTCTAATATTTCAACATTATTTAAAAACAGCACCATTAGGACCAATTCCTGTTTTTATGTTTGCACTAATAATTGTTCCGTCTTTATCATAAATGTTTAATGTTCCTGCTCCCGAAAAAGCATTATCCGAAAAAACATAAATATTACCCGTACTTGGGTTTATTTCTAGTCCGTAGTATGTACCACTAATTATTTTTATTGGATTTTCGGCAGTATTTATATTATAACTATAAATTCCATCTTTTTCAGCATAATAAATAATGCCTTCATTTTGGTTAATGGCTAGTCTCATCGGATTAAAATCATCACCAGTTTGTCCAATAATTATTTCTTTTTCTATTGAAAAGCTATTTGTATTTACTTTTACAATTTTTGATTCTGTTTCGTCAATAATATTCCAATTTTCGTCGTAATTTACTTTGCCACCACATAAAACCCATAAGTTTTCGGTGTTTTCAGTAACAATATCAGTCGCACCATGTCCAACAAAAATTGTAGTATCTAAAATATCGGTTTCGGCATTAATAATACTAATTGTGCTATCATTTCCCCAAGCACCATTTGTAACATAAACTTTATTGTTTGCTAGCACCGAATTTTCTGGCATGTTTCCTATCTCAATAGACTTTTCAATTTCGTTGGTTAAGCTGTTTATTACAAAAATATTTCCAGGGGCTGAACCATTTGTAAGATAAATTTTTTCATCATTAATTTTTAATAAATATCTAGGGTAATTAACACCAGTAATTACAGCAATATGCTCAAATGTTGTGGCGTTTACAACTTCAATTTTCTTTGAGTTATTTACGGATATATATGCCTTTTCGCCACAAAAAATCATTGATTGTATTACATCACCTAGTGGTTTATTATCGTTGGCATTATAAAAAAGATTATTAAATGTTTCGTCGGTTTTTAGGTTGTAAAAACTTATTTCGCCATTATTAGCAGTGTAATTCCCTTCGCAAATAATATATGCTCCTGTGCCATATTCATGTAATTCCGTTTCGTTCTCAGGCGTGTCTTTGCATGAAATTGTAAATAGTATTGCCAAGATTATTAGTATGTATTTATTCATAATTTAGTAGTTTCCTTATTTAAAATTAGATTTGTCTGTATGTTTTTCCTAGTTTTTTAAATTGCTTATAAATTCATTAATATATTCATTCCTCTTGTTATTAATTATCTTTGCACCCTTTATGGATAGGGCTAAACAAAGAAAATCGTTTTTTTACTTATACGCTTGAGAAGTTTTGCGTGTAAGTATTTTATAATTTATGCCTAGTCCAATAAAATACATTCGACCTGGCATTGGGTATGATTTTACCGACTCATAATTTTCATTTAAAACATTATTAATTTTAAAAGAAAAGTTGAGATTGAAATTATTTATGCTTTTTGAATGAAAAATATAAATATTAGTAATAAAATTTGGTGAAAGCTCATATATCGGATTATTATCTTGAGTTGTAAATCTACTTCCAGTATAATTTCCCGAAATGCTTATTCCTGTTGTTTTATAAATGCTTGAAACATAAAGCTTAAAGCTGTTTTTCGGCACGTAAACTAATTGTGTGCCAGATGTTTGTACGTTTTCAGTATAAACCTCGGAATTAATATTTGATATGAAATTATAATGTAAATTTACCTTGTATTTAAACTTGTTTTTAGAATACAAATAGTATAAGGATGATTCTAATCCTCTGGAAATCACTTTCTTATTATTTGTAGCTGTCCATACACCATCAATAGGAATCCATTGAATCATGTTTTCAATTATTGCCGAATAAACAGTATTATTTATATTTAATACATGCTTGTTCTTATTTAATAATTGGTATTCTGTAAATATTTCTGCTGTGTAGCCTGTTTCATCTAAAATGTTTATATTTCCGCCAGGTTGCCAGTATTTTTCGTTAAAAGTTGCTCGTCTATATTTATTTGAAACTGAACCATTTATCGTTAATTTATTTTTTAATAAAGGAAAACTAATACTAATATCAGCAATTGGTTTTGGTCTAATGTTTTTTGAATATTCGAGGCTTAAATTTGTATTAAAATCAATTTTTTTTGTCGAAAATTTACCCGATAAATGTATGTTTCCCTCATGCTCGGCAAAAGGTTGAGAGTAATTTTTTGTATCAACTTTATAGAACTTGAAATTTGTTCCTAAGTCAATAATTATTTTCTTACTTATGTATTTTCTAAAATTTATAAAATTTAAAAATCGTTGCGATATTATTTCAGAATTAACAGAATATTCGTTACTAATTTCAGAAATTTTATCGGTATAATGCAAAAAATCATAGAAATATGCACTTCCTAACGATAATTTATATGTTGATGCTGATTTTATAATTTTTACATAAGCTTTTAAGCTAGAGTCGCTTTGTAATTTGTAGCTAGAGCCATAAGAACCTGCTGGTTCTGGTATTTCTTTTTCTTTTTCTTGAAGCCAAAGGCTCGTCTCAATTGCTATGTTTTTTTTAAAATTTAATTTGAAATTCTGAATTAAACCTTGAAAATAGTTTGCATTATGTTTACGTTCTTCTACAATTTCTTCAATTTTTGTATTGTCGATAAAGGTGAAATTATTTAGACTATTGTTTCTTGAATATGATAATTTGTAGGCGAGTTTTTTATTTGAAAACTCAGCATTAGCATTATATTTCTTATTGCCAAAACTTCCAATTTCAGTTGAAATTCCAACGTTTTGATTTGCCTTATTAAAGTTATTATTTAATTCAACAATCCCACCAAAAGTTCCGCTGCCATTTAATGATGACGATGCTCCAGGAGTAATTTTTATTTCTTGAAAAAAGTTAGATGAAAATAAAGATAAATCGGAATCGCCTGTTGATAACGAATTTAGAGGAAAACCATTCCAAATAATCGATGTTTTATTTGCTCCTAATCCTCGTAACGAAATTGAACTTAACGAGCCTGAACTCCCATAAGATTTTATTAATATTGGACTAGCAATTGCCAGTATTTCTGAAATTGAACTGTTGGAATGTTGTGCAAGTAATAATGAGTCGGCTATAAATTTTTGTGCTATTTCGTAAAATGTATTTCTTGTAGCTTTAATTGTTATTTCGTCAATTTCATAAGATTTTTGACAAAAACTTTTTAATGAAAATAATTCAAAAATGATTATAATTACTAATGTTTTAGCAATAATTTTGCTCATTATTATTAATGTTTAATAAATTTTGAAGTAGAAATATGTCCTTCGCTATAAAATTTTACAAAATACATACCTTTTTCTAAATTATTTATAATTATTGCGTTATTTTTTATGTCGAAATTTTGTTCTATTAGATTTCCCGAAACTGAATATATTTCGTAAGTAGTAATTATGTTTTTAGACGAATAAAATGAAATTATATTGAATGCAGGATTCGGATATAAAAATACATTATTGTTATTAATATTTTCGGTGTTTATTTTATTATTTATAACTCCAACAGCATCTAAATCAAAACCTCCCGATGGAAAAGAAGTAGGATAGGGGTCGTTAATAATATTCCCCTCAGAATCGTAACTGCAATTTTCGGATGAAATTGTACCAATAACATCGGTGAGCTTAATGTAATTTATATTGTTTAAATCAACAGTTGTTCCTTTAGCTAAATCTTTTATTTCATCTAAATTGAATGGTGTTCCATAGTTTGCAATATATTTTCCTGCAAGATTATGTACATAGCTAGCATCTGAATTTCCAAAAATATTGGTTTGTGTTTCAAAACTTATTTCAGAAACAGAAGGAAACCTAATATATTCTTCGCCATTTGTACTAACCGAAACGTAGGCAAATTCTAAAAATGCAAAATATGAATTTTCTTCTTGCAGAAAACCATTTTCAAAAACCGCAAAATCATAGCCTTCGCCATTAACAATTGGACTACTAAATGAGAGAACTGCATTGCCACCATCACCTAAACTTACTACATTTGCTATACCATCGGCTTTGCCTAATGCAAGGCTATTTGTGCCAAAGGAAACCAAGCCATTTTCAGGATAAATTATATTTTGGTACGAGCGGTTTATATCAATATCTGTTGCCCAGTCAATAAAAATGCTACTGTCTTTATAAATTGCAGTACTCCCCGCAAAGCCAACTTGCGGAGCAAACGACTGTGCATTTATAGTAATCGCCTGGATTATAAATATTAATAATATGAAATGTTTTTTTTTCATTATATAATTTAATGTTTTTTGTCAAAGTATCATTATAGTAGAGACAGTCCAGCAGGTTGTCTCAGTCCAGTAAGCTATCTCTTTAGCTATTTTCACCTGAAAGTTTAAAAAAATACTCAATAATAAGCTTCACTGACTCAGCCTATATCAGGTGTTTTAATTAATTTAACTTTGGCAAAGTTTACTATAATTAATTATTATGCAGATTGTTAAATCTGTAATAATCTGTAAACTGCAACTTTGCCAAAGTTATATTCTTGTTTTACTCAATAACAACTTTCACCGACTGTAATACCCTAACATCTAATTTTATGTATAAAGTGTAAATTCCAAAAACAAAATTACTGGTAATTATTGTTTTTTCGTCTGTTTTTTTGTTTAATTTTTCAGATAAAACAATTTTTCCTGAATTATTGATTAATTCAAGAGTTGTGCTGTTGCTATTTTTAGTTTGAAGCTTATATTTTACAATGAAATAGCTTTTGTTTTGCGTGTACAAGTGTTGCTGACGCTATGAAAAATACGATCTATCAAAATAAAAGAGCGTAGATAAAATCTACTCTTAGCATCTTTGTTTTATATTTTACACAGTCAGCTCAGCTGGGGAGTTGGGCAGTAGCTTAAAGTCCCATGATGCAAACAACGGTAACTTTAGACCGCTTACGCAGAATAGGTTACCGTAGTTTTTCTGATTATTATCGTTTAGTATCACCAGTTTTAGTGAACCGCCTTATACCGGACGGTACATTATTGCGAGAGCAATACAGGAGTGAGAGGTGTACTGGCTGCCGTTTGGTAGTCAGCCATCTACTCGATTATCATTTTTCTTTTTCTTCAAGATAGAATTTTATTGTTTCTTCTTCTATCCATTTTTTATTATTTACTAAACTTTTTAATAAAATTATCGCTTCCTTAGATAATAAATCATCTTTTATTTCTATTTTCCATTTTATGTGATTTGCTGTTGGTTTCAGTTTTATTTGTTCTTGTGGAATTATCAATTCTATATTTTTAAATAATTGTTTAATTCTATAATATATTTCAATTCCATCGTTGTCCCAATCGCAAATGTAATATAGTGGTATTTTAGGTTCTTGGATAAAATGTAATTTATTAATATTTTTTCCACCTGCATACCATAATTCAATATTATCAAAACGTTTCTTTTTTAGTAGGTTTTTATTTTCACATATTAGTATTTTTTTCGGAACTTTATTTTTGCAATGCAATACTGTTAAATATTGTTGGTCGTGTTCATCTTCTGGTAAATTATCTGTTTCTAAAACGTTTAAAATTGCATGATATAATTTTGTGTCTTTTGTTACTGTTTTTGAGCCACCAAAATATTCAGATGCAATTTCTTTTAGTGTTAAATTATCTACTATCTGTTTTTTATTTTCATGTATTAATTTTAATGATTTAAGTTTACTTATTTCAAAGTTCGTATTATATAAACTAAATTTATTGATTATTGATAAAGCAAGGTTATAATCTGTGAGATATTTACTTTCAAATATTTTATTGTAACCTTCTTTTTTAAAAATCGCTGATTTTACAGGTTCTGTAAGATATTCATTTTCGCAAAGTCTTTTACCTGTTGTTGTTTTTATAAAGTTCTTATCTGTTTTTCCTGTTTCGTAAATTTCTTTTAGTTGTTTTAATATTGACCAGTTCATTATTTTCCGTTTTTATAATCTTCTAAAATCTGACTTGTTTCGTTTGTTTTAAAAAACGACATTGGCTGAGTATTAATATCTCTATCTTTGCCACGCATAAGTATATGTAAAAACCATTCTTCATTATTATATGCTCCAAATGGTTTTGGTGTCATCGTAATCAATTGATAACCATATTGTTTTGCTATTTGCGGGAAAATATCAAAGTTATCATCATCAATATTCGATAGTTCTTCAATGATTATAAATTTCACACCTTTTTTGTTATTATCTTGCTCTACAATTGATAAGCGACCTATTCCAAGCAATGCTAATGCTGTATAAGCCTGTCCGCCACTTCCTGAATATTCTTCTTTTTTAGTAGTATCTGTTTGTTTGTCATTGCCTAAATCGTCTTTTTGATTATTAGCATACAAACCACCTTTTAAGGTAAAATAAAACTTGGGATTTAACAAATCGTTTAAATCACAATCTTTTACTTTACTGAACTTTTTTGCTATTGAAATTATTAATTCTTCTGGGCTTAAAACATTTTCAGTATCGGAAAATAAATCTCGTCCGTAGTGATTTGTTCTTGCACTGTTTCTCATCTCTTCAATCCATTGGATTGTGATGTCTTTTTTAGGGGTAAAATCAATTTCAAAACGAAAACCACCGCTTATTTCATTTTTCTCTTCCTTGAAGAAGAAATTTAAACGTTTTACAATTTTATCAAAGCGTTTATATTCAGTTTCAACTTTTGAAAAAACGTCAATTATTACTTTTAATTGAAGGTTGCCGATTTTGATTAACTCTTCGCCTAATTTATCAATTTCGGTTGATATTTCTTCAAGACCTATTTTGCCACAAAGCACTTTTACAAGTGTTTCAAAATTCAAGCGATTTTCGATTAGTTCAATATTTTTTCCGTTTTTTGTTTCATCAAAAAGTTCTTCTGTTCGTATAAATTCTTTTCCATAATTATCTTGTGCTGTTTCACTTTGTTTTTTTAATTCGTTTATTAGCTCTTCATTTATATTTTCAGATGTTTCTTTTAATACTTTTTCTATATCGTCTCGTGAATTATCTTGAAATTTGCTTTTTTTACTTTCATATTTGTTTCTAAAAGTATTATTTTCTTTTTCTAAATGTGGTTTTTCTGTTTCTAATCTTGTTATAGTTTTGTCATTTGCATTAATTCTCTTATTTACATTATCTTGCTTTTTTTTATCTTCTTTTAAAGCACCTTTTATTAAATTTTGCTCAGTATTTAGTGAGTTAATTAAACTTTCAATTTCTTTATAATCATCAGCATTTTTTTGATATTGTTTTATTAAAACAGGTTCAATATATTGAGCTTGTAAATTTTCAATTGTTTGTATTAAATTACTATTTTCATTGGATATTTCTTTAATATCTCTTTCTATTTCAGTTAATTTGCCAATTGCTGCTTGATAAACTTTTGTTGCAAATTCCAACTCTTTTTCAAATTGGATTATTGTTTGTTCGTTTTTTATTTCATTTTCAACTTCTTTTAGAATTTCTATCTTACTTTCAGTTATTTCGTTGTCGGCTACAAAATTATTTATAACTTTTTGGTTTTTGAATATTTTTAGCAAGTCATTATTAAAATTAATGCTTGATAATTCTGTTTGTAACGCTATAATATTTGTTAATAATTCTTTATTCTTTGTTTTATTTATTTCAATTTCATTTTTTTTATTCTGCAAAACTTTTTCAAGTTGTTTTGGGTCGGTAAATATTTGTTTATCAATATAATTATTTGGAATAAACTCTTTTATGTTACCAAAATTAATCCAAATTCCGTTTTTGTCTTCTTCAATATTTTTAAATATCTGTTCTGGTTCAATAATATATTTTGTTCCTTTTTCATAAATGCTTGGTTTAGTAATTACCAAATATTTAAAATACATTATTGCAAGTTCTTCATTTCTTGAAAGTTTTTTTTGCCTGTTTATAGTCCAATGAAAAAGAGAGTTTTTGTTATTTCCTTTGTAAAATTCAAGCAAATTTGTTGAATTTTCAATTTCTTTTTCTAAGGCTGTTATTTTTTGTCTGTAATATTCTGTTGCTTTATCTGTTCCGTTTATCCATTCTGATTTTTTAAAAAAACTGTAATGCTTTATTGCTTGTAATTCATTAAATCGTTTCAAATTACTAACATTTGCTTGTTGGTCGTTAAATTGTTTTTCTATTTTTTCAATTGAGTGATATTTATTCCAAAGCTTTTTTACGCTGTTTATTTTTTCAAGTTTTAATGTGAGTGGCGTTTCTTCTTTTTTTGCATTGTTTATAGTTGCTGTTATGTATGGTTTTAATTTTCCATGTAATTTAATAAGGTTTTCATTAATTGCCTTGATTTCAATTTGTGTTTTGTATATTTCTTTATTAATAGCTGATAATTCGCTGTCTAACGTTATTTTTAGTTCTTCTTTTTTTTCAAAATCTGCAATGTTTTTTTCATACGCTTTTTTAACAACAGAATATTCAGAATATGTGAAAATTAAATCTTTTTTCAAAAAATCGTATAGAGTTCTTTTACTTAATTCGTGAGTTTCTTTTAAATGGTTTAGCTTTTCTTGTTTGTTTTGTAAATCAAGTTTACTATTGTCTGCATCTCTGTAATCAAGTAAAAGTTTTTCAAGTTGTTCATTTTCTTGTTCAAAGCGTTTTTTTATGTCTTCGTTGTCTTCAAATAAGAATTTTTTAAGACTTTTTGAATTAGTAATATCAAATTCATCCGCACGAGAAAATGATTGCACAACTTTTGCATAAGATTTAAGAGAACTTTGTTTTGCTAAGTTTATTGGAAAAACTTGATTTTTATGTAATAATTCAAAATAAAGGTCTATTTTTTCTTTTCCAAAGAAGTCGGTAAAAAATAAATTATATTCTTCAAAAACAAATTGCCTAATTTCTTTTAAATCTCTAATTGCTCCCGCTCCCGCATTATGATAAAAGTCGTTTGCTTTTATTGGGAAATCCGACGAATGTAATAGTCTGGATTTATCAAATTTTTCATTTTCTTGAATGATAAAAGGTCGCACAGGTTGTCGTGAAGTATTAGGTATATACACTCCAATTGTAATAAATTTATTTTTTGCTCTTTCTATATTTAAAAACGCATAAGCAAAATTAACGAAATCTTTATTTAGTGGTATTCCTTCAATTCTTCGTTTACTCGGGTCTGTTCCTTTTGTTCCTGGTTTCCAAATATCACGCTTAGGCACAAATATTAGTTGTAATAAATCAGCAATTATAGATTTTCCTGTTCCATTTCCACCTGTAAAATCGGTTCTTATTTGGTGAAAAAAATAATCTTGTTTGTAGTGCTGTCTAACTCCAACTGTTGAAAGCGAATATATTTTGGGATAATTAATTTCGTTCTGCATTTATATAAGTTGAGATTGTATCAATATTTGTAATTTCATTTTTGTATAGTTTTGCAATTCTGTCTATACTTGGCATTATTTCAAAATGAATTTCTGATTTGTCTATCCAAGTAATCCATCCAAGTTTATCAAACTCTTTTAAAATCTTTGAGATGTCATCTTTAAATTTTTTATGTTCGGGTGGTGAGTAATTTCTTTTATAACCGTCTTTAAAAAATAATGTTTGCCAAAGTTGTTTTTGTTCGCTGTTTTCAAAAATATTTTCAATATCACTCCACCTAATTTCTTTCTCTTCAAAAAACTTTTCTTTGTATAAGTTTAATAACAATATTGCGATAATTACCTGCTTATCGCTTATTTCAAGACTTCTTGAACCAGTAAACTTACCTTTATCATCGTCTCCAAAATCAAGAAAATAGTAAAATACTTGGTCATTATTTTCTTTTCTCAAATATATGCCAAATAAAGAATAATAGTAATTTTCCAAATATTCATAATAACTTGCTACATATTTGTAAATTTTATAATCTTTACCATATTCTTGAATGTGTCTGCCTTGACGTATTGCAAAATCTAATTCTGCAAAATGTTTTTTTGAACTTTCTTCTTTTAAAAATTCAAAGGTTCTATTTTCATGTTCCATAAAACTATTTCAGATTTTTTGATATATGGATTATTTTTATCAATTGTAATTTTGTTATTTCCGTCTTTACTATATTTTTCTATTAATCCGTAACAAACTTCTACTGGAATATCATATTGCTTTTCTTCCTCGTAAATAAGATTAAACCATTGAGAATAATCAATGGTTTCTCCGCTTTCTAATAATTTATTAATTTTTCCTATCCATTTTGCTATACTTTCCTGCTTTTTTAAGATTAATTCTGCTTTTACTTTTTGTTCTTTCTCAAATTTCTCATCTATCTCAAAGCTGGGTGGTTTTATTGGTGAAATATCTCCAAAATCAATATTTGGTATTAAAGACAATGACTGTTTTAAATAAGGTATTCGTTTTTTCTTTATATTAACTGGTAGTGTGATTTTACCTTTTTCATTTTTGCTATTTTCCAATATATGTTGTAAAAATTTCTCTAATTTTATTTTATACTGCCTTTTGTAACGTAATTCTTTAAATAGAGATTTTAATCTTATTCTCGCTGTTTGTATTTTTTCATTTATAGCTAAAACTCTTTTGTCTATATTTTCAAAAAAATATATAACTTCATTTTGTATTGTAATATATTTTTCCCAATCTGATTTATTGTCTTTAAAAATTTCTTCTGCTGTCTGAATTTTTTTTATTATATCTGTTTTAAAATTTAGAGTTTCTGTTAAATCTTCTGATTTTTCACTTACTTTTTTTAATGTTTGAAGGAAAGTTTCCAATTTATCCTTTACATTTTCAAATTCTACCTTTAAAACACTTCCTAATTCTGAAATTTGACTATCGACAAAACGTTGCAGATTTTCTATATGTGAATTTATTATTTTTTTTGATGTTGTAAATTGGATTTTAAACCAGTATTCAAAATTTTCAATGTTTAAAATATCATTATCCGTTAATGGTAATGTTCTTTTAAACGTTTGCCGTAAAGATAATTTTGCATATTCTGGCTCTATCTGATTTTCAATTAAATCGCATAATTCTCTTGCATAAACAGTTAATTGATATGGCGTTTCAGTATCTTTTATTGTTGTATAGAAATATTGACTTAGCCTTTTTGAAATATTTTCAAATTGAATACTTTCATCTCGTTGTAAAATATTTTGTGTTTCAAAAAGTGAAGTTTCAAAATCATGTTGTGAAAATTCTTGTTCTATTTCTCCCGATTTAATTTTTTTCGACAAAGATATTAGCAATAATAATGTTTCTTTATCTTTTGGGACAAGTAAATCATAGTTTTGGGCAATATTTTCTAAATAGTCTTTTTTCAATGTCTATTTTTTATTTTTGTAATTGCAATTAATGATAACGGTAACTGCTTGGTGGTCGGCGACTTGTGTTTTTTTTCGGTCGTTAATGAGTTTATCGGAAACGGCAAAAATATCAAAACACAAGTTGCTGACATCCAACAAAATGTGTGTGCCCTGTATGAGTAACAGTACACAAACTGTAAGTTACACTAAATAG
>JAOZLS010000413.1 GCA_029934705.1 Bacteroidales bacterium
TAAGCAATAAAGGATTCATTTGCTTTGGTGGAAATAAATTTGGACATTCTCTAATATGTGCGGTTCTTATAGTAATATATGCATCATTAGGTGTTGTATGATTATTGGGATTTTGTCCCCAATTTAAACCCGCTGCATTTTGAACTTCACCATTACGACCAAGTAATGTCATTGAACATATATCAACGGTTTCTGTAACTTCTACAAATCTTTCTGTTCCTACTTCAAGACAAGATATTGAATTATTAAGAATATGGCTAAGATATTCATTTAAAGGTTGAAATGTATCATAAGTTGTTTCTGCTAACACTTCTCTAAAAGGCGTTGTTAAACCATTAACAGAAAAGTTGGCAGACCCAATTAATGAGTGAATTATCTCACCTCGTCTTCTCCATATATAACACTTGGAATGAACAGGTAAGTTTGAATAAAAAATATTTAGATTATCAACAGAATTCTGAATATTTAGTAATGAATTATGTAAACTTGGTCTAATACCTTCTGAACCATACATCCCATATATAACTGTTGAATTAAGAGGTAATTCTTCAATTCGTGCAACAGGTTTTGGCCCTAAATAACCAGATAAAACAATAAGTTCATCTGTATCGTGCATTTCGTGTCTATGGAAGATTAATTCTTCTAAATTTTGAGTATATAACATATTAATACGTTTTTTCTAAAACTTTTTTAAACAAGCCTTTTTTAGTTTCAATTTTATCATCTGAAAATAATTCAAAAATTGTTTCGGCAATAATTTTCGCAAATTTTGGTGGAACAGCATTACCTATCATTTTGTACTGGTCACCTTTTGACCCTAAAAATTCAAAATCATCATCAAAAGTTTGTAATCTTGCAGCTTCTCTCACTGTAATAGAACGTGCTTGATTAGGGTCTGGATGTATGTGTCTTAATCCATCTTTGTACAAATGTGCAGGTATTGTATTACTTGGTCTATCTTCTCTAATAACGTGATATTTGTGGAATTTAGATTCTTTACCTGTTTTTTCTTTATACAATTGTATTAGTGCTTTACTTGATAAATACTTATTAGTTCCATTTTTTATATCTTCGGTAAGCAATTTAAAGATTTCAATATCTCTTTTGCTATGCATTCTTGGTTCGTGATTTTTTGGTAATGCAACTCCATTTAATTTAACTTTATGAGAATGTTTTCCATCAGTTGACGGAAATATTTTAGGTAAATTCTCAAATGCTATTTTAGATGAAGTAGGTTCATTACTTTTTTTCAATTTCATTAGTGAATAAAAACTATTAATTAGTTTAGTGCTTCTAATATCTTTCTTAACACCAAATATTATTACTCGTTTTCTTTTCTGTGGAACATTATAATATGAAGTATCAAATAGAGCATTTTTTCTAAGATTATCAGTTATTTCATAACCAATCTCATCAAAAGCCTTTTTAATTCTATCAACGATTGGTATACCACCAGGTTTTGCTGAAAGAATTCCTTCAACATTCTCAAATACAAAAAAATTAGGATTAAAAGATGTTACCATCTTAACATAGCTTTCAAACAAATAGTTTCTGTAATCATCTTGCATTCCATTTTTATCACGAACCCTACCTGCTATTGAATATGCTTGACAAGGTGGTCCTCCAATAATTAAGTCAACATTACGATTATTTACTATATTTAATAATCCTTCATTTTTACCATAAGTAGTGTCGTCAAATCCATATAATAATTCATCAGTCCTTTGTATATCAAAATACAATATCTTATCATTTACATCTTCAAAATCATAATCATATTTAGTTATTAACCTTTTTTTTAGTGTATTAACTGTTGGTAACTCCCAATCAACAGAAGCCAATGTATTATAATGTCCTGTTTGGACAAAACCATCAGTAAGTCCTCCACATCCTGCAAATAAATCTATAATATTAATTTTCATCATTGAGGTATTTTTTTAATTCATTACCTAATATTTTCCCTAATAGAGGTGGTACAGCATTACCAACCTGTCTGTATTGTTGTGTCTTATTTCCTAAAAAAATAAATTTATCAGGAAATGATTGTAATCTTGCATTTTCTCTAACACTTGGTACTCTATTCCATTTATAGTGAAAGTGATTTCTATGCCCTGTATCTATTGTTTTTGATGGCTTTTTACTATGGTATCTTGTCCAAGCTTCGTTAAATTTTCTTGAATCTCCAACACCAGGTGGTAAATCTTTATGGTTACCACCTTCTGGGACTTGTGATATAACACTTATAACAAGGTCTGTATGTTTAGTTCCAATATGGTTTTTTATAACTTTTGAACCATTTCTCATATTTTTCTGATATTCACTAAATGGTTTTTTATCATAATTAAGATTATCATTTCCTAAATCTTCAACCAAATCAGGTAAATCACCAATTGCATCTTCACAACCAACATAATTATCCTTATTATGTGTTGGTTTTGGAAATTTAAAAGTTCCAATATCCTTTCTAAGTGCTACAAAAAAAACTCTACGTCTTATTTGAGGTATTCCATAGTCAGGTGCAAATAATATTTTATAATTACAAGTATAACCTAATTCATCGCAAAGACTAATAATCTTTTCTTTTGCTTTGCCGTTGTATAAAGTTGTTAAGCCAGGCACATTTTCAATGATTATGGCTTTTGGTTTAATTATTTTTGCCAAATCAAAAACTTTATAAGGTAATGTATTTCTATTATCTTTTTCATTTCTTGTTCCTGTAAGTGAAAACCCTTGACAAGGTGGTCCCCCTATAATAACATCGATATTTTGTCCTTTAACAGTGTTAACTATTGATTCTATTGTTTCGTCATTATGTAAATCAGCAAGTAATGTTTTTGAATTATTATGATTTAATTCAAATGTTTTTAAAGCAATTTCTGTATTATCAACACCAAGTACAACATCGTATCCCGATTGTTGGAACCCATAAGAAAATCCTCCACAACCTGAAAATAAATCTATTATTTTATAATTATTCTTCATTTATAATTCTAATTTCCCTTGTTTAACATTTAATTGACGTAAATATTTTACTTTTTCTTCTGCTACTGTAAAAGCTTCTGTTGAACAATTACTATTATATATTTTTTTTGCAAATACCTCTGCAAAAAATTCTGTTTTTAAGGTTTCATAATTCAATTCGAAAATTTCAGCAAGAGATTCAAGTTTTTTTTCGTCAAAATCTCTTTTGCCGTTTTCAATTTTACTCAAATTTGCAGAATCTATTCCTAATTTTGCACCAAGCTGAGTTAGTGTAAATCCTTTTTCCGTTCTTAAACTTTTAATATACTGCCCAAACAATTGTTTCATTTGACTTGTAATTTATTTCTTGTCATTCATTGACAAAATTACATATAATATTATTAAGTTCAATATCTTTTTTCTGTTTTTTTTTGCAAAGATAAAAAATAGCTCTTTTGCAATTTTAGGATTTGAGCGTTGGCTTGTGCGAATTGCGAATGTGCTATTTGTGCGGTGGGCTTTTTAAGTATTTTTTTGTAGCAAATTTACCACTTTGATTTCGTTCTCTCTGCTTGTGGGTAACGTTAAGTATTTGTTCTGTTTCAATATCGGTAAAAATATCAGGCACTTATTA
>JAOZLS010000414.1 GCA_029934705.1 Bacteroidales bacterium
CTTATCAAAAAATAACAGATATTTATGCACTTTCGGCAGATTATGACAATAAAGCAAAAACAACAAGAGATTTTTTTGCTACAACTCAAAATAAGCTCCATTGGGCAATTCAAGGAAAAACTGCTGCCGAAATTATTTATTCACAAGCTGATGCTGAAAAAATATACATGGGGCTTAAAACTTGGAAAAATTCACCCGAAGGAAAAATATTAAAATCAGATGTAGCTATTGCTAAAAATTATCTTGAAGAACAACACCTTAAACAACTGCGAAGACTTGTAACTGCATACTTAGACCTTGCAGAAAATAGAGCAGAGCAAGGAATTGTTATGAATATGAAAGATTGGATTGTGTATTTAGACAAGTTTCTTGACTTATCAGACTATCCTATACTGCTGCACAAGGGGAAAATTTCGGCACTTGAAGCCAAAATAAAAGCAGAAGGAGAGTATGATAAATTCCGAACAATTCAAGATAAAAATTACATTTCAGATTTTGATAAAGAAATTATGAAACAATTAAAAGGGAAAGATAACAAATAAGAACCCAACAGCCGACACAAGCAAATTAGAAGCAGAAATAGACCATAAGGTTTACGAACTTACAGCAGAGGAAATACAAATAATTGAGGAGAGTGTTAAATAATAATGGAAAATATAATATATTATGGAAAAGAAAGACAGCATAAAAATATTTGAAGACTCAAAAATAAGAACACTTTGGAATAATGAAGAAGAAAAATGGTATATTTCTATAGTTGATGTTATTGCAGTTCTTACGGAAAGTAAAAATCCTCAAGTATATTGGAGAGTGCTAAAGAAACGACTTTTAGCAGAGGGAAACCAAACCGTTACAAATTGTAACGCTTTGAAAATGCTTGCCCCCGACGGCAAAATGCGATTTACAGATGTTGCTGATACAGAGCAACTATTTAGGTTAATACAATCTATACCTTCGCCAAAAGCTGAACCGTTTAAACTTTGGTTGGCACAAATTGCATCTGAGCGTTTAGACGAAATGCAAGACCCAGAATTAACAATTGACAGAGCTTTAAAAGAATATTTAGAACTTGGATATTCCGAAAATTGGATAAACCAACGTCTTAAAAGCATTGAAATAAGAAAAGAGCTGACTGATGAGTGGAAAAAACGAGGATTGAAAGAAGGTATGCAGTTTGCAACGCTTACCAACATCATTACCAAAGCTTGGTCGGACAAAACCACAAAAGAATACAAAATTCTTAAAGGATTAAAAAAAGAGAATTTGCGAGATAATATGACCAATACCGAGCTGATTTTAAACATGCTTGCAGAAGCCTCGACTAAGGATATTTCGCAAGCCACAGATCCTAAGAATTTTGCCGAAAATAAAAAAGTTGCAAAGGAAGGTGGCGATGTTGCAAAGGTTGCCCGTCTTGCATTAGAAAAAAAGACAGGAAAGAAAGTAGTAAGTTCGCTTAACGCAAAAAAAACGCTTGACGAAAATAAGAAAAAATTAGAAAAATAGCTTAAAACAATATCTCTGAAATTTACAAGTCTAAAAGAATAAAATAATGGAATAAAGTGTGAAACAATGGAAAAGAACAAACAAATATTTGATGCCGAATTTAAAAAAACACTACAACTACTACCTATCAAAGAAAAAGACAAACTGATACTTAGATTGTTGAGGCGTAATTTGCCACTAGCTCAACGCCTACATTTTGAATTGGTTGACACAGATTCTGCCATAGATAAAAGGGAACAAGTGAAGTTTAAAATATTAGAAAGGATAAGCTTGGCAACTGAACACTATTATTCTCCTGGATATTTACTAATGGATGCTCGCGAAACAAGTGGAATGATAAACGAACATGTAAGCATAACCAAAGACAAACAGGGTGAAATTAGTTTAAATTGCCTGATGATTCGCCAAATACTGGAACATAATAATGAACGTATTTCAGAAGCTTCACAAGAAAGATCTTACACCTTTTGCATTTACGTTGTGGCTCGTATTTTTAAAATTTTATTACTGATAAAAAAACAACATACAGATTTGCACATAGAATTTAGTGATGATATTAAAGCTATAGGAGAGCTTATAGGAAATAATCATAATTTAATGAAAATAGCTATACACAATGGTTTAGATGTTAATTGGTTAGTAAAATTTGATATTCCTGAAAACATTGCAATCATTCATAAAGAGTTACGTAGTAATAGATTCTTAAAATGACACTATCCTATTAAGTGTGTAAAGCTAATTTTCTAATCAGCTTTTTTTATAGTTTACCCCTACCCTAATTCCTCAATACTTTTTCATATTTATCTTTATCCGAAATTATTTCTACGGCTTTTAAAAATGTTTTAGAATTACTATTAATTACATGATAATAGCCTTGACTATCCCATAAATCATTAGCAATTAATGCTTTTAAATGATTTTTTACATTAACATTATTTACAAGACTACTTGCTACACCTTCTTTATCAGCATAATCAGAGCCTAAAGTATATATAATTAACTTATTTATAATCTGCTGGTCAATATTATAATCGTTATTAAACTTTTCAAAATCACTAAAAACTGTATTAAAATAGTTTCGTTTACCATCAACAAAATCATGAATAAAAGTTATTAGTTTACCTGTAGATGCAATATCTCTGTATGTGTTAGGATACATTGCCGTATCTAAAGGCACAAAAACATCGGGCATAATTCCGCCACCAGCATAAATTGTTCGGTTATTCTTTAAAGTGTAATATTTAAGAGAGTCAGCAAATTTAATACTATCGCTGTGCATCAGCTCACCATGAGTTACTCTATAAGAAATTTCTTCGTAGTAATCTTGCTTGCTTTTACCATAAGGTTTTTGAATACATCGCCCCGACGGGGTATAATATCTTGCAATTGTTAGTCGCATCATAGAGCCATCCGCCAAATAAAATGGACGTTGCACTAAACCTTTTCCAAAGGAACGCCGTCCTAAAATCACGCCCCTATCCCAGTCCTGAACTGCTCCACTAACAATTTCACTTGCCGATGCCGAGCTTTCATCTATAATTACAATTAATCTATTAATTTCAAACTTAGTTTCATGCTTCGATTTATAATTTGTTTTTGGGCTTTTTAAACCTTCGGTATAAACAATTAAACTATTCTTATCTAAAAAATGATTGCAAATTTTTACCGCAGCCTGTAAATATCCTCCACCATTATCACGCAAATCTAATATTAAATGTTCAGCTCCTTCATTTGTAAGTTTTTCCAGTGCAAAATTAAAGTCATCAACTGTTGTTCCCGAAAATTTTTCGAGCTTTATATAACCCACATTATCATTAACCATATATGCAGCCTCAATACTACTTACTTTTATAAGGTCTCGCTCAATTGTGTAATTTGCAAGCTTTCTATTGCCCGATCTATAAACAGACAGTTTAACTTTTGTTCCCCTTTGCCCAGACAGCAACCGCCTTAAATCACTATCATCAATACCTTTACCTGCGATATTTTCGCCTTCAACATAAACAATTCTGTCACCAGATTTTAGACCAGCTTTTTCCGATGGCCCATCTTTTATTGTCGAAAGAATCCAGACTGTATCTCTA
>JAOZLS010000104.1:0-1722 GCA_029934705.1 Bacteroidales bacterium
TGTTCTATTACTTTTTATTATAGCTTCTGCTTTTAGTTTGTCATAATATTTTACATTTAGTTCTGTTATTTTTTTTTGTTTATCATTTTTTTTCTTATCAATTTGCTTTTGAATACGATTACAAGCATTATGATAATCAGAAGTAGTCATAAAATATATACTTCCTAAATAACTAACATATCGACCTCCACTTAATGTTGTTCTTTTTTTTGGATACATACATTTATAAATAGTCCTTCTTTCCCATTTTTTAAATTCGTCCCATTTTAGACTAGATCTTCCTTCATAATAAAAAGCATTAACACTGGTTTTTTCATTCCTTCTATCATAATCTTTATATCCAAGTTCAGAACCATATATATAGCATGTTTTTTTATTATTCAGCACAATTGTTTCAGCAATTGCTTTAGGATATCCTAGTTTTTTTAATTCTTTTATTTTTTGTTTTGTTTGACCATTTGCCAAAAGTGTCGTAAACATGAAAATTATTAATAAATATAGTATTTTTCTCATAATTTTATTATAATTTAATTGTGTTAATTATTAATACAGTTACATAATCGCTTTAATAAATTGCACGTAACTTTAATATTAATATATTTCCTCCCTTAGAGTTAATAAATTTATTTAGTAAAAGAATAGCTTCCGCCATCACTATAACTTCCTTTATAACTTTTTCCATCAATGTATATGTAACAAAGATTGCAACCGTCGGACCATTCAATTGTTGCGTATCCATCACTATTTGTGTAAACTGCTGTTGTACTTCCTACACATGACATACCTCCGCAAACATCGCCTACCACTCTAACTCCCGACATGCCAGAACCACTACTGTAAGTTACTTGTACTGTACAAGAATTTTCACTAGTGGGGTTTACTTTACTATCTTCATCATTTAGCATAAAACTCATGCTTACTAGTACAAATAAAATTGCGGTTAAAGAAATAATTACTTTTTTCATAACTTATAATTTAATTATTAATAATTTTGTTTATTTATAGTTAGTATAATTACTCTTGGTATAAAGTTATTTTTGCTTTTCTATCTTTAATATTTCCTTTTGTTTGAGAGTCTTCGTTTTGTAAAGCCTGTGATTCTCCGTAAGGTTTAGGTATTAAAGTATTTTTATCTATTCCTTTAGAACTTAAATATTTAACAATATTTTTAATGCGTTTTTCCGAAATACGTAAATTTTCTGCATCACTTCCTGTTGCATCGCCATATCCTTCAATAATTCCACCATAAAATTCTGTTCCATTTGACAATAAACTATCTAAACTATTTTTTGATTTTTTACTTAAATTTGAACTTCCTACTGCTTTATAATATAAAGTTAAAGTCTTTGTTTCTATGTTATTGTTATGAGGGATGGCTCGTATCCTCCCATTAAAAGGTAAACCATAATAGTATGAAAACATTAAAGAGTCTCCTGAATTAAGCGTTCGTTCTTTCCATTTTAATAAATATCCACTATCACTAAAAGGTTTTCCACTAACTTCTACATCCCAAACAAAACTGTGTAATGGACTCCATTGTCCTAAATAAAGGTAGTCTGGTTTTTGAGCATCTCCATCATCTAATATAGTTTCTGAAGCAAAGCCACTCATTGCTCCTTTTACATGCAAGGTTTTAAAACGTTTAGGTATCCTTTTATTTTCAAAACCTTGCTCTTTGGAAATCATTTTATTTCCAAAATATGTTTCAGCTGCATCATTATC
>JAOZLS010000104.1:1822-11484 GCA_029934705.1 Bacteroidales bacterium
TAAACAGTATCATACTGTGTTGCAAACCGTGGGTAATTTGAAGCAAATGCATTATCAACTTTTAAAATAATATGCGAAGTAGATCTAGGTATTGGGTAACCATACATAAGGCGTTTGCCATCTGATGTTCCAATAGTAAAGCGTCCATCACTATCTCCTGTACTATAAAGGTGTTTCTTTTTTGTTATTGAAACTTTATTATATTTTGACGGTTTTTTTTCTGGTTTTTCTTTTGGTTCAATAATAGTAACATTAAATGCTTTTGTATTATACGAATCGCCATTTTTAGCCACAAGCCTATATTCTCCTGATTTATTTGGCTTTAAATAAAAACTATGACTTACAGGATAATCTGTTTTGATTGAATTATTAAGAATATAAACCTGTTTGGCATCTGTTATATCCCAACTTACTAATATAGAATCGCCTTTAACTATTTTAACGTCAGTATCAGGAATATCTAAAGTTATTATTGGCTGAACAGCTTGAACTACAGCTTTCTTTGTTTTACATGCCTGCGATAATACAATGGCTAATAAAAGAATTAAGTAAAGATTTTTATTTCTCATATTTATTTATTGTTAATTAATATTTTACTAATTTGCACCTTTATTTGAATTGACTATATAATTTTCATCTATTCCGAATACTTCTTTTTAGCCCAAGATTCAACTTTACTTTTATCATGCGAAATATATGAACCAATTAAACTACTTGAAGAATGCCATTCTCCATTGTGTTTTTTATATACATAAATCTGGTTTTTTTTCAGTTCCCAAGAAGATCCACCTCCTATAACAACTTTATTAAATGTTATAATATAACGATTACAGTTTCCGTTACAAAAGTTTGATTTATCAAGAGAAAAACTTGTTATAGTAGGTATTTGTATATCGTTTTCGCTATACGAAATAGTGTTACTATTACTATTAGATGTATTTGTTGCACCAATATATGAAAATATACTATTTAAAGAGGCATATTTTGTAGAGCTACTTGAGTTTGCATTGTAATAGTTTTTAGCTCCGCTCTTTTTTAATAAAGAAACAACACCCGAATTATTATTTATATATTCGGCAAAATCAAGAACTGATATTTTAATATTTTTTGAACTGTTAAATATTTTTGAATTTACATTTGCTCCCGCTTCAATCATAAGTTTGACAGCTGTGTAATCGTAATGCAAAGAAAGAAGTAAGCCTAATGATGAGTATTTTATATTTTCGATATAAGTAATATTATTGGCACTTGCTCCTGCATTTAAAAGTAATTTAATAACATTATTATTTTTAGAGTTAAATGATTTTTCAATCATATATAAACCACTTGCTTCTTGATAATTAGGATTTGCTCCATTTTTTAATAATATTTTTACAGCATTGTATGGATTATCAAGATTTAGTGCAAAACCTAAAACTGATGTTTTATCAGATCCTTCTCCATTTTCAAAATTTGGGTTTGCTCCATTATCTATAAGATATTGAGCTATTTCATATCTTTCATACATTACAGATACTGTAAGAAGTGAGAACTTAAAATCGACAGGAGGACTCACTAAATACCCTAAGTTTACATATTTTTTCACCTCCGCCATATTATCATAACGTATATAACCTGCAACCTCTTTATATTTCTCTATTGTCGTATGTTTTTGAGAAAAAGCTACAGAAAACAAGTAAACTAAAATAATAAGTGAAAATATTTTTTTCATAATTTATACGTTTATTTTACGTAAAACTACATACAATTACGCCATAAGAAAATACCCGAAACTGGTGAAATTTAAAACTCACTGGTTTCGGGGATATGGTTTTATAAAAGGCTAGAGATTATAATGTTCCAGTCTGGTATGCTTTTGCTATTACTGCTTGCATGCTGGATACTTTAAATTTGGAACGTAGGTTTTTACGATAAGTTTCTACGGTGTTTTCTGATATGCAAAGTATTTCTGCTATCATTTTTGTATTTTTATCGTTGGCTATTAATTTTAATATTTCGAGCTCTCGCTTTGTTAATCGTGGTCCTAAGGTTTCGGTATTTATATTTTTGCTTTCGGTAAATACACTTAATGCTTCTTGCGAAAAATATTTTTTATCTACCAAAACATCTTTTAAAGCATCAGTAATTGCATTAATCGAGTCAGTTTTTAAGACTAGGGCATTTACATCTAATTTTACTATTTTTTTAAATACTGCGTTTTGCTCAATGTAGGTTAATACTATAATTTTTATTTTTGGTTGTATGTTTTTGGCTTTTTTTATAAGCTGAAGCCCGTTAAGCTTAGGCATATTAATATCGGTAATAAGTATATCAATATGATTTGTTTCTAATACTTTTAGGGCTAAACAGCCATCGTTAACTTTTGTTATTTTTGCATTTTTATAATCTTGCAAAATTTGCTTTTCTATTCCCGAAAGAATTAAATCGTGGTCGTCGGCAATTAAAATATCAAATTTCATTATTATTTGGTTTAAGTTGATAATAAAGGTGATGTAATAGAAATTAACACTCCTTTTCCTAGTGCTGTTTCAATATTTATTTCGCCATTTAAAGCATGTACTCTCGATTTTATATTACGAAGCCCTATGCCTTCGGCTAATTTCTCTTTGTCAAAGCCTATACCATTATCTTCAACAATTAAATTTATTTCTGTTTCACTTTGTGTTATTTGAATAAATACTTCGCTTGCTTCGGAATGTTTTAAAATATTCCCGATAGCTTCTTGTATTATGCGATAAAAAGCATATAATAAACTTGGATCTAATTTTTCGGCATTCAAATTATATACGTCAAAATTAATTTCTAAATTATCTTGTTTTACTCTATTGATATAACTTTTTACTGTATTAGAAAAATCGTTGCCTGAAAATGATGGTCGTGCCAAATCGTGCGAAAGACTACGAAGCTCCTTATTTAATTTTCCAATAGATTGACTAATTGTTAAAAGCTCTGGTATTTTATTTGCTTTTTGCTCTATTTGCATTTTAATTCCTGTAAGTTCGCCACCAATACCGTCGTGTAATTCTCTTGAAATTCGTTGTTTTTCTTGTTCCTGTCCTTTTAATTTTGATTTTACAATGGCTATTTCTTGTTCTTTTTTTATCAAATTTATTTTATGCTTTCGTTTTACAAAATATGTTGAAACAAAAATAACTAATAATATTATAAATATTGACGCTACAATAATAAAAGCTTTTGTTTGCCAAAAGGCTGGAACTATTTCAAACTTGTATTCATTCGGTTTTTCTGACCATTTTCCACTTTCGTTACACGCCCAAAGTTTAAAAGTATATTTACCTGGGTGTAAGTTTGTATATGTTACCTCTCGCTTTTTTGCCATTGGCGAAATAGCTGTTTCATAGCCTACTAACTGCCATTTATAGTAAACCTGCTCAGGTGCTTTATGATATATTCCTGTAAATTGTATTGTAATATTTTCATATTCATTGGTTACAGCAGTTATAGAATCGGATAATTCTACATAATTAAATTCATTATCGAATGCTGAAACTTTTTCGATATATAATTTAGGTGTTTGCTTACTTTTAGTAAGTTTTGTTGGATCGAACCTTACAACATTTGTACTTGTTGCTACCCATACGTTTCCTCTTGAGTCTTGAGTTATGCAGTTTTGAGCTACTTCGCCACCATAAAAACCACTTGATTTAGCGTAAAACCTAAGTGTCGAATCATTTTCTTCATAAAATGATTTTAAATCAAGCATAGCAATTCCTCTTATACTTCCTGCTATTAAGGTATTACCTTTTAATACTTCGAGCGATGTTAATAAATTATTTAGCTCAGGATGATTAATTTGTTTGAAAGTTTTATAATTATATAGGAATAAGCCATTTACCGAACCTATCCATAAGTTTCCTTTATAATCTTTACAAATAGAAATATTTCCTGCCATTGGTAAAGAATCGTTTGAAATAAATTGCAAAGAGTTTTTATTTGGGTCATAAACCGAAATACCCTTTAATGAAACAAGATAAATTTTATTATCATTGCCTCTTTCAATATCTGAAACAACGCCATATTTACGCTCGTTATAAACATCTATTTTTTCAAGTTTATTATTTATAATTTCATATAAACTATACCTTTCCGAATAATATACAACACCCGAAACTGTATCTTCATAAATCATAAAACCAGCAGATATTTTTGTATCATGTATTAAAGGATCCATTTTTTTACCATCAAATAATAAAGGAGGAGTATTTCTTGTTGTTAATAAGATATTACCTGACGACAACGTTTTTGCCCCCATATAAAAATTAAACATTAGTGTTCGTTTGTCGTTTTTATCTTTTTTATAAAATTTTTCCAAAAGAGAACTATCTGCTTCAAATATTTTATCTTTATCATAATCATAAAAGAACAAATTTGACTTTTGAAATGTTGGAAACCAAATTTTATTATACTTATCTTCAACAATTGACCAAACGTAGTTAGGCATACCACTTTCTTTATCATAATTTATAAATGGCGTTATCCTATACAAGCCTTGCTCGCCTCCAATCCAAATATTATTTTCATCATCTTTAATTATAGCACTTGTATTATAAATATTATAATTATGTTCCTTCTTTTCAATATAATGTAAATGTTTTGCAGCTAAATCAACTGGTTCATAAATTTTAATTCTTCCATTATGATCCGTCATTGCTAAAGTCTTAAAATTATCATCTAAAAAAATATTACTTACAGAATTAAATGGTTTAGATCCTAAATTAATGCTAGCAACCTCCTCAATATTCCCTCCTTTTATTGCTACAATTTTATCAAAATAAATATTATTACGTATTGTTTTAAATCCATTATTTTTATTATAAACTTTTTTAGATACAAACTCTCCCTTTTTGTTATAAATAATTACAGTTCTAATATCACCGTTTCTTTTATATTTTTTAAAATAAGGCTTACCTAAAATATTAATTAATACTACAGAATCTTTTAAAAAAGCATATTCCCCATTTTTAAAAGTATAAACACATGTTTTATGATTTTCACTCGTTCTTAAATAAAAAGTTCCATTATCATAAATTGCATTTAAAGTTACAATGCTTTGCTTAGGTTTATAATGATGAAATTTTTCTCCTGCTTTTTTATGCAACCCCTGCCTTGTAAGAATCCATATTTCACCAGAATCTGTTTCAATAACATCTCTTACCTCATTTCCTACAATACCATTATTTGTGGTGTAATTTTTAAATGTATGCCCATCAAAACGGCTTACTCCTGCTTTTGTGCCTATCCAAATATAGCCTTTACTGTCTTGCATAAGTGCTGTAACTTGGGTTTGTACTAAACCATCGGTTGGTGTATAATGGATATAGTTTTTTTGAGAAAAAACTATTACTGCTAAAAATAATGTTAATACTAATAAAAAGGTCTTTTTCATTTTTATTTATTTAAAGGATACTACTAATTTTTCTTTATCAAAATGCTCCGATTCAAAAAGATGTGGGTAATGCTTTTTTAATTCCGAAACCATTAAGTCGTAAGGTAAATCGTCAAATTCGCCATAATAATGCTCATAAACCATAAATTTCCCGCCTAATTTATTATATTCTTGAAAAACAGAATCGTTTTTACCATCAAACTCTAATGGTTCAACGTTTAACATCTCGCATAGTTCTTTATTAAAAGCAGGTGTAGATTTAACCCATTTTCCATCAAGAAATACCTCGGCATAACCATGAAATACAAGCAAGTTTGAGCCTAAAAACGTTTCCAACTTCTCTGTTCCTATATGATTTCTTACATTGGCAAAACCAATACGTGCTGGTAGTCCTGCATTACGATATGTAGCTGCTAAAATTATTGCTTTTTCAATACAATACGCAGTTTTCTTATTAATTAAATAGCTTGCTTGCATAGCTTCTTTCTTAAAATCTAAATAATATGGATTATAAAAGAATCCGTCTCGCACGGCATAATATAGCTTTACTGCTTTTGTTATATCATCATCTTTAGTAGAAATATTTTTATAAACAAAATCGTGTATTTCTGCACTGTCTGAGTTTATAAAAAATGTTGGTTCTAAATATTTCTTGTTTTCTGTTTTATTCATTTTTTATTTATTTTTTTGATTCCCTAATATAATAGTTCGTTAAACTTTGGCAAAGTTGCAGTTTATAAATCATTACGCAACTAATAGTCAGCAGAATAGCTAATTAAAGTAAACTTTGCCAAAGTTCTTGTTCTCAAATGTTTGAGAAAAGACACCAAACTATTGCTATTAATAACAATAGTTGAAAAACCGTTAAAACGGTTCATTTTATAATTTTATTATAATTATCCCACGACTAAAGTCATGAGTTGATATTTTATAGATAATCATTTTTTTATTATTATTTCTAACATATCTTCTTCTAAACTCTTTACTGGTGTTTCAACTATTTTTCCTATAAGTTTTTCATCTTTATAAAAATAAAACGTAGGAACTCTTTGAACATTAATTCTTTCAAATATTTTGTGTTTTCCTTTTTTGGTTCTATCAACAGCAATTACTGTAATATTTTTTTTAGGGAAATTTATTTCATCCAATATTTTATAAAATCTAGGAAGCTCTCTCCTACTATCGCCACACCACGAACCAAAAACAACTACAATTTCAATTTCTGATAATATTTCATTCTTTTTTAATTGCTCTATAACTTCAGTTTCTGGCTTATAATTATTATACTGAGAATTGTACCAAGTTTTAAATTCATCTTTTTCAAAGGCTTGTTTATTTACTTCGCCTACTAAAATAGTTTTTCCTGAACGCTCATCAACAGCAAGTTTATTAAGTTTTTTTGAGGTGCCACATGCTGTTAGCATAAAATAAATGAGACTGAATAGTACTACATTCTTCATAATTTAAAATTTTATTTATTTAAGCTATTTTCATATTAAGACCAAATTAGTATTACCTTAATAAATCAATAAAGCCGGTAGTTCCTTTTTCATCTTTTAGTTTAAGTATATAATAATAAGTTCCTGTATTTAAGTCATTTCCATTATTATTTTTACCATTCCAAGTATTTTTATAATTTAGGTTTGAATAAATAATATTTCCTTCATTATTATATATTTCAAGAATAACATTGGCTGAGAAACTTTCTATATTAGAAATAAAAAAGAAATCGTTTATTCCATCGCCATTTGGTGTAATTACATTATTAAGTATTAATGCTGCTAAGCCATCTGGGGCTACATCACGATTTACAATAACATATATAGAATCACTGGACTCACATCCTGTTTCATCAAAAAAAACATAGCAAATATAATTATCTTGAGTTGTTACAAGTATTTCGTCCGATATTTCTCCTGTGGACCACAATATATTATCGTAATTTCCCTGTGCAGTAATATCTACGTAAAATCCTTCTGTAATTGTAGTGTCTTGGTTTGGAGTTAAAAACAGGCTTGGGGTAGGATTTATTGTAATTTCTAAATGTGCAGTATCACTTATTCCATTTTCATTATAAACAATAAGTTCTACATTATATATGCCTGGCGTATTATATGCATGTAATGGCGAAATTGTATATGTTTGGTAGCCATCGTTAAAATCCCAAACAAGATAATTGTAAGAGTAAGATAAATTATTAAAGTTAACTGTATCTCCTTGACAAAAAGTATTGTTTAATGAATTTGTTGTAAATAATGCGGTTTGAGAAAACACCGTAAATTTAAGGACCAAAAATAAAACTGAAAGTAATATCTTGTTAAACATATACTAAATTGCTGTTATAATTATATAAATGTTGATTTTAGCTCAAAAATTCTAAACTCCCAAATTAATAATATTTTAATAAAGTCTCAATGCAAAATTAATTAGCTTTAGTTTAAAAGCAGGTTGTACATAATTAAAGTCCCCTTTAGGGAATTTAGAGGATTATTTTTTCACATAAATAGTTCCGTATTTTTCAAATTTGGTTCCTATTTCGCCTAAAATACCTTCGTGCTTGCCTATAATAAGCGTGCCTCCTTTTACCATATTATCAAGAAAAAATTCAAATATTTTATTTTGTAGTTCGTGATTAAAATAAATTAACACATTACGACAAAATATTATGTGAAACTTTTTACCAAAGGGATTTTGTAACGAAGTTAAATCATGTTTTTGATATATAGCTTTATTAAGTAACAAAGGCTTTACCTTCATTAAACTTCTTTTCCTCGAGATTTCGAAATAATCGGTTAATTTAAAATTTGCAGTATCATCAAAAGTATCATCAAAATTTTGAATATATTCGTCTATTTCTCTGTATTTATACTTTCCACTTTCGGCTACATTTAGTACATCCGTATTCAAATCAGTACCGTAAACATCTGCATTATTAAAAAGTCCTGCCTGTTTTAATAATATAAGCATTGTATAAACCTCTTGCCCTGTTGATGATCCTGCATGCCATATATTTATTGGGTCTTCAAATTGATATTTGCTTATTATATCATCTTTAATAGTAGTCCAAATTTCAGGATCTCTAAAAATTTCGGTGGTATTAACAGTTATACTTTTAACTATTTCTTCTAAAAACTTATTATTTGCAGAAATTTTTTTGACAAGCTCATCAACAGAACAATTATAATCCATAGTAAGTTTCTCTAATCTTCTAGTAAAAGATTTTATAGAATACTCGGAAAAATCGTAATTAGAGTTACTGTCAATAGCGTCAATAAACTGTTCTATTTCATTTTTTGTTAGTTTCATCATTGTAACCGTAAAAATACAAAATCAATTGATAAATAAAATAAAATTTCAATAAAAGATTAGACTAATTTCTCTAAACCCCAAAAAATCCAAATAGCATATATGTAAAACCTTAAAAATCTGGTTAATCCAAATAGCATATATTTTTTAAACGGATATTTTACAATTCCTGCAATTGTGCTAATTGTAGCAAAAGGTAAAGGAAAAAGAGCCGACATAACAATTACAATACCGCCCCATTTCTTTATATAATAAAAATATTGTGCATTTTTATTTTGAACATAATTATTTATTTTAGGAAAACGCCTTAATAGCTCGCCCAATCTATAAGCAACAATTCCTCCTAAATACGACAAGGCAGCTAAAAAAGTAACATTCAAGTATGGGTAATCGCAGGGTTTATCCTTAGCCCAAATAATAAAAAAATCTGGAGGAATCCATCCTAAAATACTTTCAGAAATAAAAAACACGACTAAAACAAGCTCAGTTCTTAAATGTGAGATTACAGTATCTAGCTTAGATTTAAAATCAAAACCAGTAGCAATCATTATTTTATCGGCAAGTATTATTAAAGCAATAATTGCAGATAATATCACTAGTAATTTAAACAAATTTTTAATCATAAAAGGATAAAGTCCTGTACGTTTATTAACTTTATGATAAATTTTAGCACTTTTATAAAAAGACCTTTTATTTTTCTTAGTTTCTTTCATCATTAATACAAATAGCTTATTTAAAGTTATTTATCTGAAATATTATTCCTAAATAGTTCGCAAATATAGCATAAAAATTCTTAGATTAATTTTTGTTTGTAAAAAAAGAAAATGTATTTTGTAATTTATTAGTAAATTTGCATAAACACTAAGCTAAATTCTATGTCTAAAAAAAATTACAAATACGGAAAACCATATAAATTAAAAGCAATACAGCTATATTCATCATCGGAATA
>JAOZLS010000105.1 GCA_029934705.1 Bacteroidales bacterium
CTCCAACTATTGAAATACTATTTGCTGTTGTTGTGTGTCCAATTGTATTTGCGGTGGTATTTCCGATATTGACATTTCCATCTGTTGTCCAAATACCATTAAATGCTGTATTTGTACCAGAACTTGTCATTGTAATATCTTCAATAGTATTTCCTTGTATCGAACCTGTATTTCCGTTTATGATTCGTATTCCAGTGAAAGTTATTTCATTAGTAATTGTATGTCCAGAAATAGTATTATCATTAATTGTGTAATTTACATTTTCATCAGTATATATAGCATTAATATTACTATTTGCACTTGTAAAATTAGTAAGTGTATTGTTTTGTACTATTGCATTTTGTTCATTGGGTGATAGCCAAATTCCTCGTAACTCTGCTATGCCAGAGTTTGTGATTCCGTATGTGGCGGTTCCAATTGTGTTATGATGAACATTTAATTTTCCATCAAAAGCATTAATACAAGCTGTATTTCGTGAAGCAGTAATATCAAGGTTGTCAATTGTATTATTGTTAACATTAATTTGCGTAACATCTTCCATATCAGCGGGGTAAATTCCGAAGAAATCTCTACAACCCGTTGCTTCAATATTTAAGATTTGATTATTTGAAATATCTTGATTTATCACATCATCATCGTTCAGGTATATTCCAATAAAATCTTGTGTTCCTGCAAAAGTTATTTTGTCTCCAGCAGTTGTGCCTCCTATTGTATTTCCTGTTATTGATGAATTGCCTTCGTCGTTGTATATTCCAAAAAAATCAACTCTGCTATGTGTACTATTAACATCAATATTACTAATAATATTATCCTGAACTATGTTTACATTTGCATCATCAGTATCAATATAAATTCCGAATATATCATTATCTCCATTAATTGTAAAATTTGTAATTGTGTTGTTTGATATAGAAATATTGCTTGCTCCGCTATAATCTATACCGTAAGTGTAATTATTTCTACTATTTGTAAAGTTTTCGAGAGTATTTCCTGTAATATTAGCCCATCCGCTTACAACATATATTCCTCGCAAACGATCGCCTGTACCTGCTTCTGACATTGTAATGTTTTCAATAGTGTTGTTCGTAATATTTGAAACAACATCGTCAACTACATCAAGATGAATAACACTAAATTCATCTCTATAATCATTCTCCATTGCATTTCCACCAAGAGTATTGTCGCTTCCTCCAATAAAATTGGCATCAATAGTATATCCGGAGCCACTTTCTATTTTAATTACACTTTCCAAGTTATTTCCTACAAAGGTATTATAAATTGTATTATCTGAAATTGTCCAATTATCATTACTGTGTGAAGTTGCCCATATACCAATATTTTGAAATTCTGAGATTTCGTTATTTGTAATGGCAATGTTTGCGTTATTTGCTCCACCGCCACCATAAGAATATATTACATTATACGAAGGATTTCCTGTGTTTTTTGTGATAATATTATTATCAATAAGAATGTCTGTATTTCCAGCAGGTGTTACTATTGTAGTACTATCAATAAAAATTACACCATACGGGACTAGCCTGTTAGATGCTTTTATTGTAAGATATTTTAGGGTATTATTTTGTGCATCATTTTTAAAAGTAAAAACAGATTGATCTTCATCTTCGTGTGTAAATGTAAGCCAACGATTACCATCCGCAACTCCTGCATTGTAATACTGACCATCGACAGTGTATCTGTCGCCTCCATCAAAGCGTATCATATTTGCATCGGGAGCTGCTGTGCAATTTAGTGTTTTTTCAGTTGCATCATCATAACTTTGAATGTGAATATAAAAAGGGCCATTGCCGTCTTCTTTAAATTCTTCGGCTGCAACAACAGCTGGTTCAATAGTGTTTGCTACAATATAGCAAGTAACATCTTTGTCAATAGTCATTGCATTCATATTGTAAAAGAAATCTTGTGCAGCTGTTAAAGTTTCAAAATCGCAATCATGTCCTAATACTGCATTGCACCCAACACTATTTCCTACAGTATAACTTGCAGCAGGGTTTATACAAACTGTAAATGCATCAATATTTACATCTGCATCCGGATATGTTGTTGCAGTATTTGCATTAGTATGAATTGGGCTGTCATCGTCAAATTTTGAGTAGCCAATATTTGAAGTAGTAGAGTAGGTCGATAGGTCTTGTGCTACAAAATAGTATTCATAAGTAAATTTTCCAGGGGCATCATCTAGCCCTGATAAGATAAAAGTCCAGTTGCTTGAAAATATTTCATTTGAATTAGTTTGACTTCCATTGAGTGTTCCTGTAATTTGAGACCATGATCCAAATCCGCCTGATAACGGTCTTCTTCTGTAAAACATTCTGGGTATGTATTCAGGATTTGCATCAATTTCGGGTACTCCAGATCCTTGGTCGGTTATTAAAACATCAATTGAGGCTGAAACAGCTCCACATGATTGTGGTTCTATAGGAGTATAAGTAAAATATGGAGTATAAATATCAACAGAAACGTTAAAACTGTAGTTTCCTGCATCAGCACCAATATCAGTTGGGGTTAATACTGAACGAGTTTGACCATCATAATCTATTGTTGTTGAAGGCATAAGTTCACCCATTCCTTCGGCAGGAGTTGTACCTGTTAAATGCAAATTACAAGTAGCACTAGTACCAGCAGGCGTGGTAAAATTAGGATCGCCAAAGCCAGAATTTAAGTCGTTGCCGTTATTCGCATAAGCTTGAATCGAACGTAAATCAAGAACTTCGTTTTCGTCTAAACGTGCTAATACTCCTCCAGAATTAATCGCAGTACTAACATTGTATATGTTATAATTAGTCATAACAACTTCATTATAAGACAATTTCATTGTGTAATGTTTTCCTATTGAAACAGCTGAATTTTCTCTTACGTTTACAAAAATATTGTTTTTCATTGTACTTAAAGATGTTGCTCTTTTGTATATACAAAAAGTACTATCAGGTTCATCTCCACTGGCATTGTTATCTCCAAAAGAAAAAACATTAGAACCACCAATATAAATAGAGTTGTGATAAAAATTAACAGGGGCATCAATATCATAATTTATACCATACATTCTTAAAGGTTGTGTTATTGAAGCTCCTGCTTCATCTATGCCCAGTTGAATCATATTGTTTGCTATAATATCAGGGAAATCAAAATGATCTGCACCCCCAATATATATACCGGTATAAATTGCATCTTCGTTAGTTGAGTGTGTGCTAAAATTATGAATAAAATTTCGAGAAATATCATCAGCTTGTGTTTCACATGAATAATATGTTATTCCTACAATATTTGGGTTGCTTGCATCAGTTAGTCCACCTCCGTCACCCCTGTCATTTTTTAATCCATAAATTTCATTTCCAACTATTTTTTGATCCTCACTTGCAGATGTTCTTCTTATTCCTGTAATACAAGGGTCTGCACCAGAACCTCCTCGTGTTGAATAACTTATCAGATTGTAAATTTCATTATTATTAATTGTGTTATTTCCTCTTTCACTAAATATACCTGTTAATCGGCTATTCCCATTTTCTCCATAATTTACTAGGTTTGCAATAGTATTATTAGATATATTTACAGTGGTATTTTCATTATTATATATGCCTAAAATATTGGTACGTCCTGTTGTAGCTCCGCTTTGCCCTGTTTGAATACTGTTTGTAGTAGCTGTACTACCTATTGTATTGTTTGTTATAATATAATTATCACCATCATCGGTAAAAATTCCTCTAAAATAAATTTCATCATTTGTAGCAAGTCCAAGTATAGTAATCCCTCCAATGTTATTATTTCTAATTCTAACAACATCGTTACTGCGAGATTTTATTCCATAAGAATATCCTGCACTTTCGTGAGTAATTGTTATAGCTCCATTTAAAGTTTGGCTACCAATTGTATTACCATTTTCAGATGAACCTATGTTTATTGTTCCGTCTTGGGTATAAATTCCTGAAAAAACACCGCAATCAGCAGCTGCATTATAATTTGTTGTAAAGTTAATTCCTGATATTATATTATTTTCAACAGTAGCTGAGGCATTTAACCAAATTCCACAAAAGCGTGATGCTGCACCATTAATTGTTGTTGTGCCTGTTCCGTCAGATGCTCCAAAACCGATTATATTACCATCTATATCGTGATTACTTCCTGAATTTAGATGTATTCCATGATATATTTGGTCTTCGGTAAATGTTCTTGTTGCTGTTTGGTAAAATTTATTGTTTTCTATTGTCCAACCTGTATTATTGGCATCAAGAAAAATTCCTTTTGGGTTTTCGGTGGCTGAAAAGAAATCATAAATATTACAGTTATCAATAGTATTTCCGCTGTTTGTTGCTCCGACAGTTCCAGATGAGTAAATTCCTATTGTTGGTGTAGAGCTGTATCCTGTAATATCACAATATGAAATTGTATTATCATCGTTTCCGTTAGTTTCCGTTGTAGTTCCAAATTTTAAAACTCCATTATTAGTTGCTGTAACATCAGATTGAAGATTTAGAAAAGTAAGATTATTATTATTTGCATCATTTTTAAACTCAAAAGTTGGTCCCGGACTTGCATTAATATTTGCGAAAGTCCATTCAATAGTGCTTCCTGCACTAGCTCTTCTTCCATCAAAAGTAAGTGCACGAATATTGTCAATTGTAATCATTCCATCACTTGTTCCTGCTTGAATGGTCTCAATATGGGCTGTTCCAGCTGTTGAAGGACGAATTATTACTTCATCATCAGCTTCAATAAGCATTAAAACATCAAATTCAACTGGTATTGTTTCAGTATCATCGTCATAATCGTCAAGCATTTCAAAAACAACAATATCTTTTACATATTTTATGCGAAGTTCGGCGGCTACTTCTGTAAGGTTTCTATAATCACCTGTTTCACCAACGTAATATGTTCCTTCAAGAGGTTCAACCGTGCCAATACAAAGAAACGTTTCAGCACTTGTAGCAAGTCCTGTCGCTAAAAAATCTTCGGACTGAATTGTTGTTGTTGTAAGTGGACTTCTACCTATTGCATCGTAAGTTCCGTCTATTTCATCGCTTTGTGCAATTGTGTAAACAGGTGGAGGTGGTGCAGGAACTGGGTAAGTTAAACGGACTGATGCAACTGCATCAAGAGAGACACTTGATAAGTCATTGTTTATTTTCCAATGTACATCGTTTGAAGAGAGAGGATCTGTCATTCCAATTCCTCCTGTTGCTGGTTCTACTGTTGTTGCAAAAAACTCAGCTGTTAGGTATCCATTTCCTGTTCCGCTTGTAGTTATTCCAAACATTTCTATCATTCGGAAATTAGCTTTTCCTATTGGGAAATCGTATTCGTCTGCACTTGCGGTATTTGGTATTGCACGGCGTAAAGGACCTTGAACGTAGTTTGTTGTTGCACCGCCAACAAGATTTGCTGGTGCTGTTCCGTAAACAGTTAAAAGTCCACTTCCTGATGCGTTTGTGAAAACGTGTCCGTCTGTAAGATTTACGGTTGTAGCTCCTATGTCGTTTGTAAGAGTTACGCCTGTTACTGAGGTGTTGTTAAAGGTAAGCTCTGTTAAATAATCAGTAAATATACCAGAACCTGAATATGTTTGGGCTGCTGTACCTGCGAAAATAAGATGACATTGATCAGCACCAACATTGTCAATCCCTGATATTTCTCCATTATTTACCACATCTCCATATATTGTAATTTCTCTTCCTCTTGTATTTTGATAACCGTTAAAGTCAAAAATACCATCTGTTATTGTAAGGTTTTGTATTGTTATATTTTGGTCGTAAACTCTTACTACCCTGTTGTTTGCTATTGCATTAGGGTTATTGATAATAATGTTGCCAAAATCAACAGGTAGATTCTGACATCTAATTGTAAAATCTTTATCAGCAACTCCATTTGTAGAACCGCCATCACCAAAAGCAATTGTAGAACCAGCAAAATTTCGTATTCCTGGTCCGGGTGTCGTATTATTTAGAATTTCAATATCAGATTGATTCCAGTTTGTTGAAGTTGCTTTTGGGTCGATAAAAGTTAAAGTACCGCCAGTAAAATTGACATTTGTGTTATATTGAATTTGAAAAACATCTACATTTCCAAGGTTAGTTCCTCCTACATCAGAGCGTTGTGGATCGATATTAAAATTTCCACCACTCATTGTAAATTTTGTATTGGCACTGTTACTAAACGTTACACGCCCGTATTGGTTAACTGTTCCGCCAGTAATTTTCAACTCTCCTGCGGTTACCGCAAAATTATCATTTCCGTCTCCGCCGGTAAATGTTCCGTTGTCAATATGAAAAACGGCGTTGCCAGCAACAGATACGTTAGTTCCCGATGTTACTGTTCCGTTATTAATTGTCATTTCTGAATTTGCATCAAGCTGTGTATAAGTGCCTATGTCAAAAGTTCCGCTGTTTATTATAAGTTTACAATATGAGTAAAGTTGCAAATTTGTGCCAGTACTAAAATTTCCTGTACTAAAAGTAAAAGTTGCGAAATCATCAACAGCATCACCTGTTACTAATGTTCGTACAATTACATCTAGTGTTCCGCCAGACATAGTAAGGTTTCCGTATTCATCGCCTCCGTTGTGGTCAATAATTAAATCTCGTCCTACATTAACAGTTCCGCCTGTAATTGTTAAATCTTTTTCAATATCAAAATCCAAACTTACATTAAGAGTTCCTCCGTTTATTTGATTGCCGCTTGTTGAAGTACCTTCTATTAGGAAATTTGCACCGGAAGTAAATGAACCATTATCAAGAATAAATTCGCCGTTTGAAGTAGCTTGTCCTGCATTTGCCCAGTTAATAGAAATATTTCCATTATTTATTCTGTATCGCCCTGTTGATGTGCAAATTGTTTGGCTGCCAAAATATGGTGTAATTATAAAAGCATTTGTTGTTGGTGATAATAAAAGTGTTCCGTTTGTAATAATTAAGCGATTTGCACCTGCTGTTGGTGTAGATATTGCAAAAGGTCTTTGAATATCAACTGTTGCTGTCATATCCACTCCTTTATTAACTGTTATATCAAACAAATTACATGTTGTAGTTTCGTCTCCTGAAAAATCGACATCGTCTGTTCCGTTAAAAAACAAATTCATAAATGCTGAACCTGTATGTAAATCAAGATTCCCGTTTACTATCAGTTCATCGTTAACTGCATTTTCCTGACCAGATGCCCCGATGTAAAGGTCGCAGCCTGTAGCTGTGGCGTTTGCGGTGAAATTTCCTCCTGCTTTTATATCACAAATTTGATAAACATAAACATCTCTGTTATTTGTTGCACTTGTATTAAAAGTACAAGTATTTTCAATATTTAGGTAATGTGTTCTTATGTCTGTTAATCCGTCCATTGTTTTGTCGCCAGCATTGCTGCATGTTATTGTTCCGTAGTCGGCCCTGCCTGTTACGGTTTGTGCAACTGTTGCATTATATTCGATTTCAGAACTTGTACTGAGAGTTACAGTAGGAGTGTTTGTGTTTGAAATTGCAGTTGTAGCCAAACCGCTTAAACCTGTTGTTTCTGCTGTTATTAGTTTTCCGTCAATATTACTTATTCCTGCTGCGGCATCGAATAATATTTGATTTGCTTGACAATCTAATATTCCTCCTGCATCAATTGCAAGAGTTTTACTTCCTGTAATATCTAAATCATCGGATAATGTTTTAATTCCTGTATTTGAAAATGTTATATCGCCATACGTTATAGCTTCATTTACATCGGTTGCGGCCGCTTGATTGTAAACAACTTTGCCAGGAATTACATTTCCGAAAGTTGGTAATGTAGTATTTTCTATTGTTAAAATACCGTTTGCTGAAATATCAATATACGCTCCCGAACAAGTAAATGTTGCCGGAATTGTAAAATTACAAGGATTTGTGCCGTCGCCAACAATTATTTTTGAACCTGAACCGGTAACAGCCCAGTTTGCTCCAAGTGTTGGTGTGGCATTATTTCTTATATTAAATGTTTGAAAATTAGTTGTAAAATTTGCAGGACTTGCTCCTGAACCATCAACATTTTCGCCCCATGTGCCTAAAACATCAAGGTCTCCTGTAGTTTTTGAATAATACTCGTTAACTGTTACATCGCCAATTATAAAATGAGTAATACTTGCAGGCAAACTACCGTCCACAGCGTCTGTTGAGCTTACATTGTCGCCCACAGCAACAGTTCCGCCAAGTCCGTTATATGTTCCAGATAGTGTGTTGCATTGAGAAACTATGGCTGTTGCAGTAATTGCAGGGTCGTATAATTTAACCGTATTGATACCGGTTGTCATTGTGCCTGACTTTGTTAGTTTCCAATATTTGTCGTCCGCTCCCATTGAAGTCATTCCGTTGCCGAATGAACCACCTGTTGTAGTTTCAAAAATTTCGGCAGTTAATGTTGGAGTTCCAACGCTTCCTGAAATTGCTGTTGTTAAATCAAAAGGCAAATAGCTTGTTTTTCCGACTGGAAATGAATAAATTGTTGAAGCATTATCTGCAAAAGTTCTTTCTAAAGGGCCATTAACGTAAGCACTTGCCGAACCGCCAGTCAGGTTTGTTGTTGCAGTTCCGATAACAGTAAGAATATTTGTTGATGTTGTATTAATTACACCATCTGTAAAATTAACTGTTGTTGCTCCCAATGGAGAATTTAATGTAACTCCGGCACTATTAAAGGTAAGTTCCTGAAGTGAATATGTTCCGCCTCCACTATATATTTGTGCTGTGGTTCCGGCAAATATTAAATCAGAGTTAGTTCCATTGATTTCGCCATCATTTGTTAAATCTTCTAATATTGTAACATCTCTATTATTAAGTTTAAAAATACCTGCCTGAATATCAAGATTATTTATTACTAAAAAGTTATTGGCAACAACTCTTGTTTCACGGTAAGTTACAGTACCAGGATTCTTGACAATAACATTGTCAAGAACAATTCCAGAAACGCCAATTCTTATAGAAAATCCGTTTCTTAGCGTAGCAATATCCGTTTTAGAACTCCCATCACCAAAACGAATGGTTGAACCTGCAAAATTTTTAGTTCCGGTAGTACCATCAATTTCCAAATCATTTCTATTTTCATTATTTGCTTTTTGTGTGTAAGGGTCAATAAATGTTAACGTTCCGCCGGTAAAATTAACAACTGAATTATCAGATATATTAAATATATCTTCATTTCCAGTATGTGCAGTTGTAGCATTTGGGTCAATATTAAAGTTGCCACCTGTCATAGTGAAAGTTTCATTATCCGGTGCAGCATTGTTATTAAGGTTTATTCTTCCGTTAAGATTTAACGTTCCTCCATCAATTTGTAAAGTACCTCCAGAATTAACATCAAATAAATCATTGCCGTCTCCAATATTTACAATTCCAGCATCTAATTCAAAAGTTCCAGAAGTTAGCACATAATTTGCATTTAAAACACCACCTGTCATTAGTAAATCTCCAAATTCGATAGCACTCGGGGCTTCATCAACAGTAAATCTACCATCGCAATTAATTGTTCCGCCAGAAATCAATAAATCTTGTTCCATATCAAAAGCATTATCTCCTGTTGCATCAATGTTAAGTGTGCCACCGTTTATTTGATTGTTTGCAGTAGAAGTTTCGGAAATCCAAAATTCGTTACAAGAAAGCGTACCATCATCTAATATAAATTCACCGTTTGAGGTTAAGCGTGCATTATTTAAACTTTCTATTGTAATATTTGAATTATTAATTCTATATCGCCCTGCTGATGTGCAAATAGTCCGGTCTCCGCGATATGGTGTAATTGTAAATGAGCTAGTAGTTTGTGATAACAATAGTGTTCCGCTTGTTACAATAATTGTCTGACCACCTGCAGTTAAAGGTCGCAAAGTAAATGTCTTAGTAATATCAAGAACATCGGCCATTGCGTTTTTATTAACAGTAATAAGGAAAAAATCACAAGCATTATCTGTTCCAAGTATACTAGAACTTGAACCTGTAAATGTAACATTTACACCATTACCCACGAATCTGTTCATATCAAAAGTTCCAGTTACATTTAAGTCGCCAGCTATTGATAAATTCGCATTTATAGCACCATAATATGCTAAAAACGACCCTGTAACAGTTGCAGTACCATTTATAGTTAATACCCTATTATTATTATTGGAATATTCAAGTGTTCCAGTTACGGTTAAATCATTACATACTCCTGTTGTAGAGTTCATTGTAACAATGTGCCCTGTTTGAATTTCAGTATCACTTGTACCCGTTGGAATTTGCCCAGATGTAGCAGCAACCCACGAAGAGCCATCATACCTATTCCATGTATTAAAATCACTCCAATTACCTGTTTTTAGTGATTGAAAATCGCCAACAGTTTGCGCAAAAAGTTTAATACTGATTAGCATTAAAACTGAAATAAAAATTACTTTTCTCATATAATAAATTGGTTAAAAAATTGTTGTAGTTTAATAAAAATAATTATGCTGTAGTTACTTCGTTTCTTTTAAAAGTACGCTTTTTTCAATATAAAGTTTCGTTATTTTGACAAAAACATCATTTTGTAAGATATGGCAAAATATAGATGTGTTTGAATTTTCTTTATTTTACTGCATAAACTTAACGAATGTACTTTTCTTTGATTTCAATATTAAAAGATAAATATTTGGTAATTGTTGTTAATATTAAAATAATATAATGGAATGTCTACATTTGTTGGTACGTTTTTTTAGAGCCAAAATCTTATCTTTGTAATATGGAAAGAAAATATGAAAATGATTTTAAAGTTATGATAGTCGAGCTATTAAAATCAGGAGATTTTACAAAAAAAAGAGAAATATCAAAAGAAGAATGTATATATTAACTGAAAAGTACCCACCCATTTCAGTTGAAAAGTATCCAGTTTGAAGAACAAAAATACAATTTAATTTTGACATTTAATTGTTTTTTCTCATCAAGTTCTTTGGGGCTTTTTAAAAAGCCCCAAAGAACTTGATTTTTTCTTATTTTTATTTTTTTAACCATTCCAAAGTTTCTTTTGTTCGATACGATTTTCCATTCATATTAATTAAATGAGCTTTATGCGTTAATCTATCAACCATTGCAGCGGTTAATATCGTATCTCCAAAAATCTCATCCCATCGATCAAAAGAGAGATTTGTGGTTATAATCGTCGATTTTATGCCTGCTCTGAGCGAAAGGTGCGAAAACAACATCTCTGCTCCTTCTTTGTCAAAAGAAATATATCCAAACTCATCGCAAATAACTAAATCACATTTTTCAAACTGATTTTCAAGCTTACTTTTTTAATTAATAGATACAGTAAATGTATGAAAGATGGACTACCTCATAATTTTGGAAGAGACACACTAATATGGATACTGCATTAGGTGTAATTCAGCAGGTTAACTCTTAACCAGTAACTCGCAGCCAATTTCAGAGCATAAAAAAAGCCACACTCAATAAAGAATGTGGCTTAAAATTAAAA
>JAOZLS010000106.1 GCA_029934705.1 Bacteroidales bacterium
TTTGAAATAAATTTAAGTTTATTCTAATATGAATGCCAGGGTTATTACTACTCTGGTTCCACTAGGCTCATTATTTGCATTATACAAATCGAATATTTCCATTTTGAACAGATCCTTTTTATCGGCATTTAGAATATCTAGCCTTTCCCTGGTAATTTTTAAGCCTAATGACTCTTTATTAATATTTCGGCCTTTATTAATTTGGCCTGACTTTTCACGTCCGACACCATTGTCTTCAATTATACATTTAAATGATTCATTGTCAATTTTAGCAATTTCAAGTTTAATATGAGCCCTATGTTTTATTTGCCTTATGCCATGTTTAATTGAGTTCTCAATTATAGTTTGTAATAGCATTGGTGGGATTAGGGTAGTCTCCGGGTCAATTTCATTGTCACATATAACCGTATAATCAAATAAATCATCAAAACGCATATTCTCAAGTTGAGTGTAGTGCTGTAAATAATTAAGCACCTCGCTTAAGCTCACAAACTTTCTGTCAACAAACTCAAGTGTCATTCTAATGATCTTTGAAAAAGAGCTCAAGTAAGTTAGGGCTTCATCAGTATCGTTATCCAGAATATAGCTTTGTATAGAATTAATTGAATTAAAAAGGAAGTGGGGGTTCATTTGAGCCTGTAATGCTTTGGTCTCCAGTTCTGAGATTTTTTGCATGATATCCCTTTTGCCCTCTTCCTTCTTCCTCATATTCCTTAACCTGAGATTATAAAACAGAATAAAAAAGGCAATTACCAAAGTAACCAATAAAATGTAAAACCAAATTTGCTTATACCATGGTGTTCGTATAGTAAATTCAAATTTTTCAGTTTGCGTAAAAAGATTCGAAAGTTCATTTTTACTTTTCACTAAAAACCGATATTTCCCAGGGTTTAGATAGGGATATACTACATACTTTTTATTTGATGGACCTTGCCAGTTTTTATCAATTCCATCGAGTTTATAGTAGTATAAATCAGTATTGGGATTGTTGTAATTAAGGGTGTGAAAATAAATACTGATATGATTTTGATCTGGATTTAACTTTGGTATTTTCAATGGCAAACCTGACCAGAGATTTGCGCGACCATATTGTTCCCAATTGACATCTTTATTGAATATTTCAACTTTTTGAATTACGGTAGTGAGTGGTTGAAACTGACATTTTATAAATAGTTCAGTTACTATTTTCAGCAGGCCATCATTTGTTGCCAGCCAAATATTACCTTCTTTATCTACGATAGAACTATTAACTATCTCAACCAAATAACCTTCACTTTCTCTAAGGAATTGGCAATTTATTTTTTTATTTTTTATATCCTCAACCTTATAAACCCGTAAGCCATCAGAATAACCAACAAAAAGTCTATCTCTTGAAATTTTCAACCAATGAACAGAGTTTTCATATTCTTCATGATTTATCTCAAAAATCTTTTTTCTGGTTTCCGGAGCTAATATCTCAACTCTGCCATCACTACCCCCAAGATATGCATAGCCTTCTGTATCAAAACAAATGTCATTTACTATTTTATTAATAGTTGAATCTTCACTTGTAATTGTAACTAACTCACCATACTTTAGCATAAAAACATCAGATATTCTACTACATGCCCATATTTCATTTTGATAATTATATAGATGTTTTGAGTATATGGGATGTAAGCTATCTTTGTAAATAGTGAATTGATTTGATTTTTTAAAATCTGTAAATTTCCTGAGAACGCTTGACCATACATCACATTGAAATAAGGTATCAGCCTTATCAAACACAAAATCTCTGTGAACGTATGTAGAATGATATATTACTTTGTCAAGATTTCTATCAGGAATCTTAAAGAAACCAAGCCTCTCAACTGTAATCCAGACATCGTCATTACTATCAAATTCAATATCGTAAAAATGAGTGTTTCTATTGATATAATGATTTTTAAGATTGCTAATTCTCACTTTAAGTTCATCTGAAGAACTCGAATTGGCTATGTGCTTGAGTTTTACATTATAAAAATTCTCAAGTATAAATTTTTCAAATGAGTTTCCATCCCAATTTACCAACAAACTATCTGTAATAAACCAAATACTATTATCTGAACCTACTTCGACATCTGATATGGAAAGGTCATTCTCCCCAAAAAAAATTGGTGGATAATATTCAAAATACCGAGGAGGGATTTTATATAGACCCTTGTCAAGAGTACCATAGAAAACTATGTTTTGATTCTTTTTAAAAAAAGCCGACCAACCCAAAATACTATTAATATTGTATGCGCTGTTTAGTCGTATAGGATTATTATCTGCAATAACAAACAGTCCGCCTGGTGGTGATATTGCTCCTCCGCCATTCCATGATGCAGCCCATATATCCCCCAGGCAATCTTCTGCAATTCCAAATACTTGCCCTATACCAGGGATTTTTAATAAACCGGAATTATCCTTTTTAATAATCCCTTTACGAGACCATCCAAAATAAGTATTTCCGTTTTGTGATTTAAAAACAGAACTTACGCCATATTTATTAATGCCACCTAATTCATTTTTCTTTATATAAGGTACACCAACAACAAAATAAATACAATAGTGGTTATTTGAAAAGTCGTACATTTCTATACAACTGTCATTTTCTATTATGCCAGTAATAATTACATCTTTTACAATAGATTTGTTATCAGTATCGAAGTTGTAGAATAAGGAATCCTTAAAAACGGATATTGCCTTATTCGTTCCAATAGCTAAGCAATCATGATACGAACTATATTTTACAATACGTACCGAATTATCAACTAACCCATCTTTGCTCGTATAACTTGTAAAATATTGACCATTAAAACGCGAAATACCTGCGCCAAAACAGGCGAACCACATATTGCCATCTTTATCTTCATCTATCCACCAGACTTTATTTCCGGCAAATCCGTCAAAGGTGTTGTATGTGTTAAAAGTTTCACCATCCCAACGACTTACCCCCGCGTCAGTACCTATCCACAAATAGCCTCTGCTATCTTCAAATACAGAACGGATCGCATTAGCAGGTAGGCCATCTCTAGAAGTAATGTTTTCGCTGTAGTAACTTTGACTATTACCCAACAGATAATAAGCAAATAATAATATGGTCAATGCAATTCTCAAATCACTTAATATTACTTTGGTTAAAACTTCTATTGGTAATGGCCTTTACAAAATCATCTATCCTGCGGTTAGCCACATCAAGTTGTGTACCGTCATCAAGCAGTACCTTATGGCCATCAGTCCTTAAATATTTCTCCACATAATTCAGGTTTACCAAATATGTTTTATGAATGCGGAAGAAAACCTCTTTGGGAAGAAGCTCTTCAATGTACTTCAATGTTTTGGAAACCATAATTTGTTGTTCGCCAATCAAATGAATTTTTGTGTAATTCTGATCCCCCTCACAATACATTATATTGTTGATCTTTTTCATTTCATAGCCTGATAAAGTTGGAAGAGCAACCTTGCTCTTTATGGTGTTTCCCATATTCATGTTCGACAATAATACTTCTACTCTTTCATTTTGAGACTTTAACTTACTACTAACTTCATATCTTTTAAGCGCATCATTAAGGTCGATAAAATTTATGGGTTTCAGCAAGTAATCCAGGGCCGAGTACTTTATGGCATTAACAGCGTATTGATTAAATGCAGTGGTAAAGATAACCTCAAAATTTACTGTGTCAAAGTATTCAAAAAGTTTAAAACCGTTTTCTTCAGGCATTTCAATATCGAGAAAAACAATACTAGGGTTAAACTTATGTATTGCCGAAACACCTTCTTTAACAGATTTTGACAAGGAAAGAACTTCTAATTTATCTTTAAAATACCTGTCAATAATTTTTTTGAATGATTCTCGTGCCTTACGTTCATCGTCTATTATTATACATGTTATCATGCCTTGATATTTTTTTTCCGTAAAAATAGGCAATTCGAAATTGTAAAGAATTGTGAATTATTTAACGTGGGTTATTTTAAATGAGCGAGTTGTTTTGGGGTGTAAATGGAGGCTCACCAAGTGTAATTAGGCTTGAGCGGAGTTTGGGTTTGAAGCAGTTTTTGAGTAAGGAATAGTGATAATACCTGAAGTTTATATTTTCAGTATTTGTACATATTTGATTTACAACTTCAATATTATAAAACATTTTTACTATTGACACAGTCTGAAGGCAAACGCTTACGTTTATTTGTAAAATTTAGCGTTAAATAATTGGGGATGGCATGACAAGTTATTTCGATGAATTTTGTAGGCGGATATAAATTTTATCAGAAAGAAGATGTATCAACACAGACCTCCAAAATCTCCAAAATAGGATTATTATTTACTTTAATCCCAAAAGTATGAAATCAAAAAAAATAAAGGAGTTTTAAAACAAATGTAGATATAAATAAAAAACTTACGCAATGGCAGGCTGCACCCAAATATTACTGATTATAGTTAAAGGTAACGAACAGGAGATAAAGGCATTCAAAACTTGGTATGAAAAAAAGCATCCGCTTTTAATCAGGAAGTATCATCCTAATAGTTTTACGTATAACAGTGAATATGCCGAAGTGTGGTTTGACAATCCCAATGAATTCTCGTTTTTTATACAAAGGTTTTGGCCTACTAATACAGACTCATATTACTCAATAAATAAAACTGCTAAGAGATTCAACAAACTTAAGTTTTATAATACCTTCCATATTCATCACGAATCATCAAGCACCTACCATCTATCAACAGAAGGTCTTGAAGTTTTCAAAAAAGGAAAACCGGCAGGTTTTATTCAAATGGCGATTAATGCGGTTAACTGGAATAATCTAATAAGTGATGGCATTCCTGAAACAATGTATGATTCATTTTTAAGAATGAACTATGTGCTTGAACTACTCAATAAACCCGGAATACCTTTATTCATTGAGACGAAGCTAAAGTGTTTTACAGAAATTCACGAAACGGGAATTTATAAGGAGCCGGTATTTTTCTTTAATGAACTTGTTTCAGAAGTTGATTTTTTTAGTAAACACCTTGAGTTTTATCGCCCGCTTATACTAAAACAATTGCAAACCAATAAAATAACTATTCCTGTTAGTGTTAAGTCTGATGGTAATAATCCTGATGATATTATATATTTCGAAGAATCTGCCGAAACAACCATCTTAAATTATGCACTTAAAAGTTATGTGCAAGACAAAATTCCCCAAGTAAGAATTTATTTAACAGAATTATTTAAGAAGATAGATGCAATTGCTGAAGACTTGCTTTCAGGGAAAATGAATAAAGATGTCTTAGGTGAGTATTACTTATGCCAAACCAAAAATATTTATGACCTCTTTACAATTTGCGAGGGGTATGAAATAGAAAAATACGGCAAAATCTATCAAATAATGAAAGAGGTAAACGATGCAGGAACTTATGATGATGGTCTTCCTTTTTGAGTAATTGTAAAATTTTATTATTGGTTTCCGCTTCATACAGCCTTTCTCCAAATCTTAATTCCCATTTCCTTCCTGAACCACAAAACGTTTAATTTCCAAAACCATACGCTTATTTACAAAACCTGCCGTTAAATAATCAGATGTTAGCCCCAAAGGTTTATCCAATATTTTTACTGTCATATTTTTGGCGTAACCCGAAAAGCCTTAAACAGAGTAGGGAATTATTAAACTCTTTTTATCATGAAAAAAGCGTATAAAAAAGTAAAAGTGGTTGCTAAAAACAACCCACAAGGTTCTTATGTTGCAGGTTGTCCAGGTGATAATAATGGCTCTGCCTTCAATTGCAAAAGCTGTGAAAGAACCAAGTAAGTATTTTTACAAAGAGGGCTTTTGTAGTCCTCTTTGTTTTTTCTTTAATTAATAAATTAAACTGGGGTATGCACTTAACACATATGATTATCACTCAGTAAATAAGTTATTTACAGAATCAATAGTAGGTTCAATTATGACAGGAAACTCTAAATATCACATTATGAATCGGATACTAATTTTAAATATATTTTGATTTGCATTCAATATTACAAATGATCTATTAATCAAATCTTTAACAGTATGTTTTATGTGCATACCCCAGTAAATTAATATGGGGTATGTAATCATTACCCGTACGTTAACATGCTGAATAATAGAATTTAAAAAGATTTACTGTAAGAATATTGATACTAAAAACAACTTAGTATTCTTGAATATTATAAATCTGAAATATATACATGCCTTCATAGCAAATAGTAACAAGTTAATTATTTGTAATTCTGCATAATAGCTTACGGGAGACGATTACATACCCCATTTAAATTAAAAAGAATGACTATAAAAGTAAAAGAGAGTTTAAACGATATATGTTGTGTATATGCCATGGAAGTAATTTCAGGATCAAAAAATAAAATTTCAGAGGAAAAATGTTTTATTGTATGTGGCGGCAACAGAACAAAAGTAAAAATACCCCTAAGCAACAATATTTTGTTTACCGGCAATAAAGAAGACTGTATTGATTATTGTAACGGAAAATGTAATGGTTTTGAAATTATAGAATAGATGGGCTTATTGGTAAAATTAACTAATACTACTTTTATTCGCAATAAAGGAGAGTTTGTTTATTTGTACAATCAAGTAAATAATAACGAACGTTATTACGAAAAAGAGAGTGCTGATTTTATAAATACGCTTTCTAAAATACCCCGCCAAGTTGAAGGTGCTATTAATGAATTAATGATACTTTACGATGTGGATAGGAATATTTTAGAACAAGATTATTTTGAATTTGTGAAAGATTTAGAGAAAGATAGTTTTGTAGTAAGTGGTAGCACGATAGAAGAACTAAACAAGAAAGAACCTGTTTTTACATACAAAAGTTGGAATAAAGTATCAGTAAACAAAAAAGAAATCGTAAATACAAATGAAAATGCAGAAAGTAATGAAACAGCCATATCATCAATCATAATTGCAAGTAACGAACTATATGTAGAAAATTTATACTTAGAAATAACCCGGCGTTGCAACGAACATTGTGTGCATTGTTATATACCCGAAGAACAACGAAGAAGCGGGGCATTTATGCCTTTAGATGATGCAAAAAATTATCTTGATCAGGCAAAGGAATTGGGTGTTTGGCAAATTAGTATAACAGGAGGAGAACCTTTCCTGCATCCGCAAATATCTGAAATACTGGAGTATGCCCGTAAAAAGGATTTTATTATTTCCATTTTAAGTAATTTAAGTTTGCTTAAACCCCACCACATACCCTTATTAAAAAAAGTTATCCCAAGCCAGATACAGGTTTCGCTTTACAGTTTAAATGCAGAAGTGCATGATTCCATAACTGGATTGGTGGGTTCTTTTGATAAAACGATGGCTGCGCTTAATATGTGTATCGAAAACGATATACCCGTACAAGTTAATTGCCCCATTGTTAAGCAAAATAAAAACGATTTTACACAGGTGCTGGATTGGGCTAAACAATATGGGATAAAAGCCAATACCGATTTTTATATTATGGCACAAACTGACTATAGTTTGAAAAATTTAGAAAACACCTTGCCAAAAAAAGATGTTAAAAAAGTTTATTCCACTTTGTTAAAAAATGATAAAGAGTTACGTAATGGAATACATGATTCATTTACCAAAAATAATAATGAACCTTTAAATACTGAACAGCATATTTGTGGAGCAGGCAATAATACATTGTTTATTTCGGCAACAGGAAAAGTTAGCCCATGTGCTACATGGCAATCATTTGAACTGGGTGATTTAAAGCATAATTCATTGTCAGATATTTATTATAATAATTCGGCAATTAAAAAACTCAGGAATATAAAATATAAGAATTACCCCGAGGTAGTAAATTCAACTTACAGAAGTTTTATTAAAGTTTGTCCGGCACACAATGCCAATACCCACAAAGGAGATTACAAGAAAATGCCAACGGATGTTTTTGAAAATGCTCAATTACAATATGAGGCCTCAAAAGAGTTTCTAAATATTAAATAAAAGATAACAGATGAATAATAAATTATTGGTTCGGCTTACGAAAGATAGTTTTGTCCGCAATTATAGTACCCATGGTTATATTACTAACCAGTTAATAAAAAACGACAGGATATTTAATGAAACTGGAGCCGATTTTCTTTCTGTGTTAAGTCGCAATCCCAAAACTATAAAGCAATTGACAGAAGAGTTATTATTTATTTACGAAGGTGTGGAGTTAGCGGAAATTCAAGAAGATTTTACGGTCTTTATTCAAGATTTAGAAAAAGAAGGATTTGTGCTTACTGGCGAAACACCAGATGAACTTAATAAAATAGAGCCATCTTTTACTTATAAGGATATTGATGTAAAAACTAATAAAAAGTACTTCTCTGATGATTTTGAATCGGAGGGAACCTCTGAATATATTTACGACAACCTGATAAATGAACATCAGTTAAGCAGTTTAACCATAGAGCTAACCAAACTTTGCAACGAAAGATGTGTGCACTGTTACTTGCCAAATAGCCAAAAACAAAACGGGAAAACACTATCCGTAAGTTTTGTAAAGCGTTTAATTGATGAAGGTGTGGATATGGGCTTGTTATCGGTTTCTTTTACTGGTGGCGAACCCTTTTTACATAAAAACATTTTTGAAATACTGGAATATGCCCGTGAAAAAGATTTAATGATTTCAATATTGAGTAATCTAACCTTGCTGAAAACTGAACATATTGCTTTGTTAAAGAAAATCAATATTTCGATGATACAAGTTTCGTTGTATAGTCTTGATGATGCTACCCACGATTATATTACTCAGTTACCCGGCTCTTTTGAAAAAACTATGCATTCAATTAAATTATTGCTGGAAAACGATATTCCGGTAAATATTTCTTGCCCTGTTATGAAACATAATTATATGCACTATAAAGATGTTTTGAGATGGGCAAGAGAGCACAGAATAAGTGCCAGCACTGATTTGGATTTATCGGCTCAAACCGATTTTAATGAAGATAATTTGCAGCACGGAACTACCAATGAGCAATCGAAAGAACTGTTGCAAGATATGCTGAAAGAAGATAAGACATGGCAGCAAGTTTTGTTAAATGAATATGCCAAAGGAATAGAAACGAAGGCGGATGGCAATCAACCGCCATGCAGTGTAGGAAACGATAGTTTGTTTATTTCTGCCGAGGGTTATGCATACCCTTGCCCGAGTTGGCAGTCTTTTAAAATAGCCGATTTAAACAAGAGTACTTTATACGATACGTGGAACAATAACGAGCAGACTAATCATTTAAGAAAAATTAAACGCAAAGACTTCCCAGAACACATGAACTCAGAATACCGGGAATTTACAAATGTTTGTATGGCTCGTAATGCCAACAACAATAAAGGCGAATATATGAAGATGGACAGAAAGAGCATTGAGGTAGCTAAAATGACAAAAGAATTGGTGGATGATTTTGTAGCAAAAAATAATTAAAATGAAAAATGAAAAAAACTTTTATAAAGCAAAAGCTCCTTTCGATACCATACAAAACATAAGAGAAATATTATATTGTACAGGTGTTTTTCTTACAGAATTTTCCGGTTCTCACGGTGATTTTTATCATAGTCATGTGGCATTAGCAAACAAAGGCTTACCACATCTATCAATATCAACCAATGGCAAAGGTCGTGATGCCGAGTATTCATTGGCAAGTGCTTATGCTGAGATGATGGAACGTTTGCAAAATAGTTTCAAATTAAATGCAGAAGAATATGCACTAAATACTTTTGTTAAAAAATTACCTCAAAATTCAGAATTTGTTCTAAGATTAAAACAAAGAGATTTAATCTTAGATTTTATATATTTCCCTGATGAACAGGAAATAGTATGGACAGACTTATTAAGAGATGAAAAATCAGCATTATTTCAATTACTTAAACAAAACGCATCTTATTTAAAAGAACAATATAATATAAATAATAAATCAGTAACATGTGTGCCTTATTTTAATGTTTTTGATAATAAAGCTGAATATTTTCCTGTTAAAAATTGGATGACAGGGACTAACGGAATGTGTGCAGGAAATTCTCCTGAAGAAGCCATAGTACAGGGGTTGGGTGAAATATTTGAACGCTTCGCGATTCGCAAAATATGGTTAGAGGACATTAAGCCACCGGAAATTCCCTTAGAAACTTTTAAAGGTACAGATATTTATAATAGAATTAAAAAGCTAAAAAAAGCTAAAAATATTGAAGTAATTATTTTTGACTGCTCTCTTGATATGGGTTTGCCTGTTATAGGTGCACTTCTTATTTATAAAAACTATAATAAATACAGCTTTGAATTTGCAGGTTCGGCAAACCCGATAATAGCATTAGAACGGTGTTTAACTGAACATTTTCAGGCTAACAATCCTGAAGAAGCTTTAAATGAAATAAATAAATATAACATTTTACCCGGAAGAAATGAGAAAGAGATAAAATATGTAAATGTTTATTATCAATTTAAAGATAGAACAGGCGAACTAAATTTGCCTATATGGTTACAAAAAGAAGCCTCCTATAAATTTACAAGACTAGTAACCATAAAGGGAGTTACACATAAAGAAGAATTAAAAAACATTACAAAATTAATTAAATCCCTAAATTTTGAAATGTATATTAGGGATAACTCCATACTTGGATTTCCAACATATCATATTATTATACCAGGTATGAGTGAGGTGGTTAATTTATATAATGAGGATGATTTATTTAATATATTAACAAATAATGATAATACTAAATATTTATTGGATATTAAATCTCAACCTGACAATCTATTAAAGCAAATAGCAGAGGCTCATGATAAAATGTATGATAAAGTTAGAACTTCTTGGTATAATTATAAAGGGGAGTTTTTGTATAATACATCACAAGAAATAGAAGAAATAAATCTTTTTTTATTTACAGCTACACTGTTTTATAAAATAGGGGATTTAGTAAAATCATTAAAAAATATTAATCGTTATATAACTTATTGCGAAACAGATAATACAGATGATGATTTAACATATTTTTATGCAGTAAGTTTATTTTTAGAATTGAAAATTGAAAATAAAAATATAATTGAGATACATAAATTTTTATTAAAGCTATATACTGAAGAAATGGTAAATGAAGTAATGGAAGATATGAGTAGTCCTGAGAAAGCATTGCAATATTACGATTTACCTACCTGTTTCGAATGTGAAAAATGTCCGATAAAACAAGATTGTAAATATTTTGATGTCATGGATGTAGTTAAAAAAATACATAATAATATGCGTAAGGATATAAAGCAGCTGGAATTAAAGAAATTATTTAAATAAATATTAAAAATATGGTACGTATTGATTCAATAGAAAATAAAACAATTAGTGGCGCATATACTGATGACATTAAAGAATCCACCCTCAAAGAAGGTGGACTTGTTTAAAAGCCCCTATAAGGGGCCAAA
>JAOZLS010000415.1 GCA_029934705.1 Bacteroidales bacterium
ATACTTATAGAGTTTAAATCTTCTTCATTATATATAAAATGTTCAAACTTTTTTGTTGTTGGATTAAATAAATTTAGTCCCTTATAGGTTCCAATCCATAATTCGGAGTTATTTCCTTCTATTGCAGTAATAATATCATTTGATAAGCTATTTTTATTTTTAGGATTATGCCTATAAGAAATAAAATAGTCTTTTGACCTATCGTACTGGCAAATACCATTTGCAGCTGTTCCTATCCATAAAACTTCATTGTTTTCGTTAGGCGTTTCATACAAACAATTTACAATATTATCGGTAATTGCATTTTCTTTGTTGGGCGAGTTCCAATATACATTAATATCATAGCCATCGTATTTATTAAGTCCATCAAGTGTTGCAAACCATATAAATCCTTTACTGTCCTGAATCATATCCATTACAGTTGATTGTGATAGTCCATTTTCTACAGAAAGTTTTTCAAATTTAACTCTAGTATTTTGAGCATAAATGTTTTGAAATACTAAACTGAAAATCAATATAAAAATAAATTTCTTTGTCATAACCTTAGTTAAAAAATTAAAAGATCTAAGTTATTCGCCTATTACCTTAACTAATACACGTTTTTTCCTTTTTCCGTCAAATTCGCCATAAAAGATTTGCTCCCAAGGACCAAAATCTAATTTGCCATTTGTAATTGCAACAACAACCTCTCTTCCCATAATTGTACGTTTAAGGTGAGCGTCGGCATTGTCTTCATAAGTATTGTGTTTGTATTGTGAATATGGTTTTTCGGGTGCTAAGCCTTCTAACCATTTTTCAAAATCTTGATGTAAACCAGACTCATCGTCGTTTATAAAAACGCTTGCTGTAATGTGCATTGCATTAACAAGAACAAAACCTTCTTGTATTAAACTTTCGTCAATACAAGTTTGTACATAAGATGTTATGTTTATAAATTCTCGCCTTTCTTTTATATCAAACCAAAGTTCTTTTCTATAGGATTTCATCTGTTTGTAAATTATTTTAATGGTTAGATGCGACACCCGCATGCTATCTTTTTATGTACTTACTTGTGTGAAAATGCAATAATCATTCCCTTGTATCTTTATTATTTATTATGCGTTTTCTCTATAATTATTTTAATGTTAAGTCTAAGGTTTCGCCCGACACTGTCCAGCAAATTGAATCACAATTTACTCTACTGTTTTTTACAATTTTAGTGCCATCTACTGCTATTATGGTATCGGTATCGGAAATATACATAACTTTAGCCGAATATCTTCTATTAATAGGTACTTCTATCTTCCTGAAGTCTGTGTTTATAGTAAATGTGTCATAAATAATGTCGTCCTCAATATAACCGTCATATAAAGTTAAGGTATTTTTCGGGAAATTCTCATTATTCGTTAAACTAATTTTTAATACTCCCATGAATGGCTCTGTTGTATTACAGTTTGAGTAATCGGGATATTCGCAGTCTTCGTCTGAAGTAACATCCCAGCTTGAACATGAAAACATTGAGAATAATAAAGTTGAAGAAACAAGTATAACTAATATTTTTCGCATTAGAATTTAGGTTTAGGTTTAAGAATAAGACCTCCCGATTGCCTTACTAAAATAATTAATTTATCTCCTTTTTTAACTTTTTTATGAACTGCATTTCCTATTGAGCTTCTTACACCAGCTGTTCTAGCAATTTTATCATCACTAAAATACGATACAAACTCTTTTAAGCTATTATCATATTGTTCTTTTGTAAGAATATATATTTCGTCGTCGCTTCGTTTATAAATTAGTGGTACTTCATTTTCATCTTTATAATGAAGTTTAATTCCCTCGGATGCAGGAACTGAATTACTGAAAATTCTATATGGTAAAACTAAATTTCGAGATTCTCCTTCGGCAATTTGACTATAATCAAAATTTATAACTATTTGGTCAAAGTAAATATCATTTCCTAATATTGTAATATTTTGAGCTTTGTCAGAAAAGTCATTTATTGAGGCATCCAAATATTTAATTTCAAGAGTCGTTTCATTTTTAATATAATCGTAATTTAAAATTTCTATTTCGGCTATTTCATAATCTTTATCAAGCTGTTTAAAAGCTGTTTGCAGCTCTTCTATTTTGTTTTTATTTTTAACAAAAGTATCTATTGTTGTTATTCCTGTCGAAATTGTAACAATAAACATCATTAATAACAAAGAAATAAGCAAAACAGGACCTTTAGATACTATTTTACCAAGCCTACTAAAAATGACTTTACCAATAATATATAATTTTTCAAGAATAGATAAGCGAGTTCCGCCATAGCTTGAGGCGGCTCTTATTGCTAAACGTCTTGCTCTAAACTCATCAAAAATTGGTAGTATTAGGTAGGCAATAAGTGATACTATTAGGACTGTAAACCCAGCCTTTGTAGTAAATAAGAATAGAATAAATTCTGTAACAGGTTTTAAAAACCAGTTAATTTTTGTGATAATTTCAAAAGCTTCATTCATTTTAAATAGAATTAGAATTAAGCCCTAAAGTTCATAAAATAAAAGGAATTTAACAAATTTGAAGCAACAAAGTAAAGAGTTAATTATAAATTGTATAATTAAAGCCTAAATATATAGGTTTTGCGTTAGATTACTTTCCTTTTTGCCAAGTGTTAAGCTAAGAAATCAAAGAATTGATATATAATTAGCTACGGCATTTATGCCGTAGTAAAGAGGCAATAAAAATCGGGCTTCAGCCCAAAATGCAATTATTTATTTTCGGCTTAAGCCTTTGAATACAATCACTTAATCTCCGAACTAAAGCACGGAGCCTTGCCTCGGTCAGGTGTTTTCCACCTGACCACTTACGTATAGATTGCAGTCAGGTGAAAAACACCTGACTGAGGCAAGCTTCTTCTTGTTCTTCTTCTTCTTATGATAGTTTGAAATTTACAGGAATTACAAATTCATATTTTTCTTCTTTCATATCCTTTGTTGGTTTCCAGTCTGGCATGGATTTTAAAACTCTTAGGGCTTCATTATTAAGTATTTCATGCTTCCCTTTTTTTATCTTAAAATCGCCAGTTTTACCTTCTCTATCCACTGTAAATTGCACATAAACAATATCTTCCAAACCATTTTTTACCGCTTTTTTAGGATATTTTACATTTTTAGCAATATACATTCGTAATGCTTGCATTCCCCCAGGAAATTCTGGTGTTTTATCTTCAATAATATTTTTCTCTTGCCCATCTACATCAGTTATTTTCTCGGTGTTTTTGTTAGAAAAAACAAATACACTTAGAAATAATAACGGAATTACAAATATAAATTTATAAGCTGCTTTTCTTGTTAAACTACTTTTCTTCATCATAATTAATCTTTTTAGTGTTAATGAATTATTAAATTGATTTGAAAAACTAAAAAGTGCCCGATTAGTTTGACTTGTAATTAAGTTTATATAATTTTTTATATCATATTCTCTGGATATAATGTGATTATCGACAGAAAACTCATGATTTTCTTTCAAATATTTTAAATATAAATGTATTATAGGATTAAACCACATTAAGGATAATGTAATT
>JAOZLS010000416.1 GCA_029934705.1 Bacteroidales bacterium
AGTTAAGTACATGGCTGGGGGGAAAAATGTAAAAATGAGTGAAGCCATTGTTTTAAAACTTTTAAAAAGCAAGGACAAGCTTATAAGAAGTACAGCTATAAGACTTGCAGTAAATGTTAAATCTGAACAAGTTATTGACAGACTTATTGAATTGCTTGAATATCCAGCATATTACCATATTAGTACAGGAACAATTTTAGATATAGGAGAACGAACACTTTTAAAATTAAAAAAAGCATTTGATAAATCGACTAATATTGAATTAATATTAAAAATAATTGAAATTTATGCAAAAATGGGGTCAAAATCTGCTAAAACTCTTTTAGTTCAACAGATTAATTACCCCGATAGAAACGTGCAACTAGCAGTTATTTGGGCTCTTTTTTATTGCAAATATCAAGCACCAGAAGAAGAAGAACATATTGTAAAAGATAAAATTATTGATGTAACTTCTAATTTATTATGGATATTATTAGCTATAGAAGATATTGAATCAGAAAAAAATTCATTAAAATTATTTTTAGCATTAGATCAAGAACGAAACAAAAATATAGAACTATTATTTAATTTATTAAGCTTTTTGCACGATCCTAAAGTAATAAATCTTATAAAGAAAAATATTATAGGTAAAAATACAATTTATGCACTAGAACTTATTGATAATTTTATTCAAACAGAACTTAAACCTTTTATTGTACCCGTTTTTGATGATATTTCTACAGCTCAACGAATAAAAAGACTATCAAAATTCTTTTCTCATCGTAAAATGAATTTTAGAGATAGATTAAAAGCAATTATAACTCTTGAATACGATAAAATTGATACATGGGCTGTAGCAAAAGCACTTGAAATGATGGAAAAAATTCAACGAAAATCCAGTGCTTTAGAAAATATGGAAAATGATACACAAATTTTTGATGATATATATCCTTGGACAAGAGCAAATGCAAAACCAGTTTTAAAGCAAATTAAACGTAGCGAATTGCCCGATGAAGTGTTTTTAGCAATATTTCATTCCGATGAATTAGTATATTCAACAGCAGCCAAAATTGTTTATTCAGAAAATCCTACTAAATGTTTTGACTATTTAAAGAATATGTCGTTGGATAAGCAAACTCTTATGAACTCTCTCGAAAATGGAGGTTATATTCTAGCAGATAAAGTTAAATTATTAAGAAGATATCATCTGTTTTTTAGTGTCCCAGACTTTTTATTAGTGAAAATTGCATCAATTATTACACCCGAAAACTTAAAAAAAGGCGAGCAAATATTTTTTAAAGATGATAATAATAATGAAAAGATTTTTATTCTTTTAAAAGGTGCTGTTTCCTATTTGAATAGTTCTGGTGATAAAGTAACATTCTCTAAAAAAGTAATAATAACGGCAGGTGTTAATATAGAACAAGATATAGAATTTTTGGATGCAGAGCGTAACTCGTTATTGTTAGTTGCAAATAGAAATGAATACTTTAACCTTCTTCTTGATAATACCGAAATAATGCAACATATATTTGATGTAATTCAAAATACTGATTAATGTTTTCTAGTAATGATTATGTTTTCAGGTGTTTATCGATATTTCAAAACCATTAAACAATAACAAATATTTTTTTAAAAAAGTTGTTTATTAGCTTAATAAGTTGGTGCTTTTTAGCATATTTTGAAAAGGTGCAAAATAATTAGAGTTTGTCCATATAGTCGTCATTTATGTTATTTCGATAATTTTTTTTAAAAATTGAGAAATCTTCTTCGCTATTAGCTAGGATATTAAAATTTCTCCCTACCAGTCGAAATGACAATAATCAGAATATTTAGAGACTTTATAGACGGACACTAATTAGTTTTGGGAAATATGGAAAATTAGAAGCCATAATTAATTTTAAAGTTGTTTAAGTTAATAATTTAATACTTTATTGAGATGATTTAATTTTGTGATATTAAGTTTATTAGTATTTAAACTTAACATATTCTGAAATTAATGATTTAATATTTGTAATTTCGTCTTCCGAAAATTTATTGTTTTTGATATTTAAGAAAAGTAAATTGTCTAGTTTCGAAATACTTTCAGGTATCTTAGTAAGTAAATTATTCTTAAAATTAATTTTCTCAATATTTTTTAATTCACCAAATTCAACAGGAATTACTGTAAGTTTATTATTTGACAAATCAATTTCTGTTAAATGTTGTAGGTTGCCAATACTAGGAGGTAAAATTGTAATTGAATTATAACTAAGTGTAAGTACTTTTAAGTTTTTAATATCTCCAATACTTTTAGGAATTTCGCTTAATAAGTTATTAAACAGATTAAGTCTCTTTAAAGAAGTTAATTTGCCTATTTGGATTGGGATTTTTTGTATAATATTATATGAAATGTCTAAAGAGGATAAATTATTAAGATTTTCTATTTCAACGGGTAGATTTCTTAATGCATTTTTTGATAAATTAAGGCTCGATAAATTAACTAAATTACCAATATTTGGATTAAGTTCAACAAGTTTGTTTTCTGAAATGTTTAGCTCAAACAAATTATTTAAATTTCCAATTTCGTTTGGTAAAAAAGTAAGCTGATTGTTTGATAAATCAAGCATTTGAAGTAAACTTAAATTTCCAATTTCCTTAGGTAAATTTCTTAATTGATTGCCAGCTAAATTTAAGTATGGAATTTGTTTTAACAAACTTATTTCTGAGGGAACTTCTATTAGCAAATTATTATGTAAATCAAAAATTTTTAAATTGTATAATTTTCCTATTTCTTCGGGTAGTTCAAATAATTTATTATTAGACAAATCAAGACTTTGTAAAAAATATAAATCGCCTATGGAAGCAGGTAAACTCTCTAACTTATTATTTGATAAACTTAGATTAATCAATGTTTTTAAATTTCCAATATTTGCAGGTAAAGACCTTAAATTGTTTTTAGCTAAATTTAAACTTAATAATGAAGGTATATTACATGCTTCTGAAGCAAAATATTCAATATTATTACCTTCTATATCAAACATTTGTAAGTATTTTAGCTGTCCAATTTCAGGCGGAATAGAAATAAGCTTGTTATTACCTATGTTTAAAAATTGTAAATTAGTTAATTCAACAATATTTGCAGGAATATGTGTAATATCATTGTCCCACAAGTCCAATATTTGCAGGTTTTTCAGTCTGAAAATTTCTTCAGGAAATTCAGCAAAATCTTGACCACTCAAGTTTAATTTATAAACAGCTTCAGGATTTAAAAGAGCATCTTCAAGTAAATTATATTCTTTTGCTTCAACAAGTTCATTTTCTTCAAGTAAAATTTGAGAAAAAGCTATAGTATTATTTGTAAAAAACAACAATACTATTATGATATATATTTTAATATTCATAAATAGTGGTTTAGATGAAAAAAAAGGTTGCTATTTCAGCTTGTCTACTGGGTGAGAAATGTCGTTATGATGCTTCTCATAATAAAAATGAAGTACTTTTAAATCACTTAGAAGGGGCAGAACTTATTTCTTTTTTTCCTGAAAATGATGCTTTTGGAAGTCCACGACCTA